>JAZRJH010000188.1:0-6269 GCA_045645685.1 Acutalibacteraceae bacterium | reverse complement strand
CCTCGGGAATTAATATGATAAAAATATATTATGATTTTGGTAAATTAATTTCAATAATTTCCAAAAAAATGGTGAAATTTACAGAATTTATGTTATACTGTAAAATGAGGTGATTTGGAATGAAGCTTTTGGCACTTGACGGAAACAGTATTCTCAACCGTGCATTTTACGGAATAAAACTTCTTACCACCAAAGACGGAACAAAATTTACAAACGGAATCTACGGATTTCTTAATATACTTTTAAGATTGCAGGAAGAAGTGACCCCTGATGCGGTTGCGATTGCATTTGATGTTAAAGCACCTACATTCAGGCATGAGATGTATTCGGGTTACAAAGCAAACAGAAAGGGTATGCCTCCCGAATTGGCACAGCAGATGCCTGTTCTTAAAGAGCTTCTCACAGCTCTCGGTTATAAAATTATTGAAGCTCCGGGCTGGGAAGCTGATGATATTCTCGGAACACTTGCTTCAAATTGCAAGGAAAATGATTTTTGTTACATTGCAACGGGTGACCGTGACTCACTCCAGCTTGTAAGAGATAATGTCAATGTTCTCCTTGCATCAACCAAAATGGGCAGACCGCAGAGCGTCAGATATGATTGTAATAAAATAAAAGAAGAATATTCTGTTTCTCCTGAACAGATGATTGATATAAAAGCTCTTATGGGTGATACTTCCGACTGTATTCCCGGTGTTGCGGGTATCGGTCAGAAAACCGCGCAGGATTTAATCAGCCGTTTCGGTTCGATTGATAATATCTATGCCGATATTGAAACGATTGATATCAAAAAGGGTGTTCATGATAAGCTCGTCAATGATAAAGAAATGGCTTATCTCAGCCGTGATCTCGGAACAATCCGCACAAATGCACCCGTAGAAGGAAGTTTTGAATATTATATTCCTGCCGATCCCGATGCATTCAAAGCTACAAATATTCTCGCTGAGCTTGAAATGTTCAAGTTCATAGAACGTTTTAATTTTAAAGCGCCTGAAAAGAAAAATGAAAATTCTGATGCTGTGAAAGTCTGTACGGAATGCAATGAGCAGGATGATCTGAAGCTCCTTTTCAATCTTCTCAAAAAATCACGGAATGCTTATTTCACATTCGATAACGGAATTTTCCTTTTTGCATCTGAAAACGGAGTTTTGAAAGTTAATCCCGAAAATGAAGGATATGTTGAATTCTGTACGGAATTTCTTTTCTCAAAAGATATTGAAAAATTCACATATAATGTGAAGCATCTTTATTCTTTTTTCTATGATTACTCCAACGATATCGAAATCAACAACATCAAAGGCGATGCAATGCTTTCGGCTTATCTTATCAATCCTTCATCGGGTGCTTATGACCTGAAGAGAATTGTTGCCGAATACGGAGTTTCAGAAGTGCCTGAAGAAGATAATTCATCAGCTTTCTTTACCGCATATCTTCCCACGGTATTTGCTAATCTTGATAAACTTATTGATGAGCATAATCAAAGAAGACTTCTCGAAGAAATTGAGCTTCCGCTGTCAAAAGTTCTTGCTTCAATGGAAAGAGAAGGTTTTCTTGTTGATGCAAAAGGAATTGAAAATTTCGGAAATGAACTTCAGATAAAAACCGAATCACTCGTTTCGGATATATACAATGAAGTAGGATATGAATTCAATCTCAATTCTCCCAAACAGCTCGGCGAAGCTCTGTTTGAAAAGATGGGATTGCCTGCAAAAAAGAAAACAAAAAGCGGTTATTCAACCAATGCGGATGTTCTTGAAGGTCTTGCTTCGGATTATCCCGTTGTTGCAAAGATTCTTGAATACAGAACCCTTGCAAAGCTCCGATCAACCTATTGCGAAGGTTTGCTTAAGGTGATAGGGGATGACGGCAGAATTCATTCAAAACTCAATCAGACGGAAACAAGAACGGGCAGAATTTCATCTGCCGAACCCAATTTGCAGAATATTCCCGTTCGGTCTGAACTCGGAAGAGAAATGAGAAAATTCTTCAGAGCGAAGGACGGATGTGTGCTTGTTGATGCCGACTATTCGCAGATTGAACTCCGTGTTCTTGCACATATGGCGAACGATAAAAACATGATTGAAGCGTTCAACAACGGCGACGATATTCATGCCATAACAGCTTCTCAGGTGTTCAATATGCCCCTGATGATGGTCACTCCGCTTATGCGAAGCAGAGCAAAGGCTGTTAATTTCGGAATTGTTTACGGCATCGGTGCTTTTTCTCTTTCAAAAGATATCGGAGTCACCCGATCCGAAGCAGACAGCTATATCAAAGGATATCTTGCTCATTTCAGCGGTGTTCGCAAATATATGAATGATGTTGTTGAAAATGCAAAAGAAAAAGGCTATGTTGAAACTGTTTTTGCAAGACGCAGATATCTTCCCGAACTCACTTCATCCAATGCAATGATGAGAGCTTTCGGTGAAAGAGTTGCTCTTAATATGCCTATTCAGGGCACTGCGGCTGATATCATCAAAATTGCAATGATAAAGGTTTATAACTGTCTTAAAGAACAATGTCTTGATGCAAGACTTATCATGCAGGTTCACGACGAACTCATCGTTGAAGCTTCCGAATCCGAAGCGCAGATTGTTGCAGGAATTGTCAAGCGTGAAATGGAAAACGCTGTTAAAATGCGCGTTGAAATGCAGGCTGATGTCGGAATCGGAAAAACATGGTATGAATCAAAGTGATGTGATATATAATGAAAATATTATTTGTATGCACGGGTAACACCTGCCGCAGTCCTATGGCGGAAGGGTTGTTCCAAAAAATGTTGACTGATAAAAATGCCAAAAACATTGAGTGTTCCAGTGCAGGTCTTTTTGCAATGACGGGCGATGAAGTTTCTGTCAATTCCGTCAAGGCCTGCGAAAGATTCGGTGTTGATATCTCTTCCCACAGAGCAAGGCGTATAACTGCATATATTCTTGATGAAACAGACAAATTTGTCTGCATGACGAAAGATCATGCAGCAAGTCTTTCGCTCTATGTTCCGAGTGAAAAGATTATTGTTCTCGGTGACGGAATCCCTGATCCTTACGGCGGAGATATCGAGAGATATATGATTTGCGCAAATTCAATCAAAACTGCACTTTCGGCTCAGTTTGATGAAATTGTTTCGGAGGTCATATCATGAACTTTGAAATAATATCCATGACTTCTGAACATATTTCACGGATTGCAGAGCTTGAAAAAGAATGTTTTTCTTCCCCCTGGAGCGAAAAGGCTCTTGCAGATGAACTTAAAAACGAAAATTCGCATTTTATTGTTGCATTTTCGGACGATATTCTCGGTTATATCGGAGTTCAGGAAATTTGCGGTGAAGCATATATAACAAACATTGCCGTTTTCGGCGAACACAGAAATCTCGGAATCGGCAGAAGTCTTTTGAAAAAAGCTGTTGACGGTGCAAAATCAAGAAACTGTGATTTTATAACTCTTGAAGTCAGAGAGAGCAACGAACCTGCGATTTCATTATATAAATCGGAAGGTTTCGATGTTGCGGGTGTCAGGAAAAATTTCTACACCGACCCGACTGAAAACGGAATTATTTACACAAAATATTTTAATGGATGAGGTTAAAAATGAAAATACTTGCTATTGAATCTTCCTGCGATGAAACCGCAGCTGCCGTTGTTGAAGACGGCAGAAAAGTTCTTTCGAGCGTTATCGCTTCGCAGGTAAGTGAACACATAATTTACGGCGGTGTTGTTCCTGAAATAGCATCAAGAATGCACGCTCAGGCAATCAGCGGTGTTGTTTCAAAAGCATTATCTGATGCAAATGTCGGATATTCAGATCTTGATGCAATTGCCGTCACATATGCTCCCGGACTTATCGGAGCATTGCTTGTCGGTGTCAACTTTGCAAAGGGTCTTTCTTATTCAACCGGTCTGCCCCTGATTCCCGTTCATCATCTTCGTTCTCACATTGCCGCTAACTATATCACTTCTCCCGATCTCAAGCCGCCTTTTCTCTGCCTTGTTGTTTCGGGCGGCCACAGTCATATTGTTGCAGTCAACGATTATACTGATTTTAAAATCATCGGCAGAACACGTGATGATGCGGCAGGGGAATGTATGGATAAAGCTGCAAGAGCAATGGGTCTTCCTTATCCCGGCGGTGTAAATCTTGACAGAATAAGCAAAGACGGTGATCCGTCATTATATAAACTTCCCCATCCTCATGTTGACGGCAGCGTTTATGATTTCAGCTTTTCGGGTCTTAAAACGGCTGTTGTGAATATTATTCATAATTCAAAGCAAAAGGGAACGGAAATCAGTATTCCCGATCTTGGCGCATCGTGCATTGAAACCGTTGCCGATTGCCTTGTCAGTAACACCGTGAGAGCCGCTGAAGAATTCGGGTATAATAAAATTGCACTTGCTGGCGGTGTTTCCGCAAATTCACGCCTGAGAAAAAGAATGACCGATATCTGCAATCAGAAGGGATGGGAACTTTATATGCCCGATTTGTCGCTTTGCGGAGATAATGCGGCAATGGTCGGTGCGCAGGCGTTCTATGAATATCAGAACGGTAATCTTGCAAGTCTTGATCTCAATGCCTTCGCAACAATGCCGATTGATGACATAAATTGATAAAATATATCGATAAAATGAATTTTTTAAAATTCGTTTATGCAAAAATTGCAAGTTCATATTGACTTTACAAGAAAATATGCTATAATTATCATGGATAAAGTTGGAAAACCTTTAGGCGAGGTTTGTTAAAAGGTGAAACAAACATCTTTTTCCGCAAGAAATTTTGTTAAATTTTGTTGGTTTTTCCGTAAGAAAGGAGAATATATTATGGAAAATATGACTTCTAATAAGAGCGTTCTTTCATGGATTAACGAAAAAATCGATCTCGTTAAGCCTGAAAAAGTTGTCTGGATTGACGGTTCTGAAGAGCAGATCGAAGCTCTTCGTGCAGAAGCTTGCTCAACAGGCGAAATGATTAAGCTTAATCAGGAAATTCTTCCCGATTGCTACCTTCACAGAACTGCTGTAAACGACGTTGCTCGTGTTGAAGGCAGAACATTCATCTGCGCTCCCACAAAGGACGAAGCAGGCCCCACAAACAACTGGATGGATCCCGCAGAAGCATATGAAATGCTTTATGCTATCGCTAAGGACAGCTACAAGGGCAGAACCATGTATGTTATTCCTTATTCAATGGGTCCCGTTGGCTCAAAGTTCTCAAAGATCGGTATTGAACTTACTGACTCAATCTATGTTGTACTCAACATGGTTATCATGACAAGAGTCGGTTCAGATGTTCTCAAAGCTCTCGGCGACAGCGAAGATTGGGTTCGCGGTCTTCACTGCAGATGTGACATCGATGAAGAAAAGAGATATATCTGCCAGTTCCCCCAGGATAACACAATCATTTCTGTTAACTCAGGTTACGGCGGAAACGTTCTTCTCGGTAAGAAGTGCTTTGCTCTTCGTATCGCTTCATATCAGGGTAAGAATGAAGGTTGGCAGGCTGAGCATATGCTCATTCTCGGTCTTCAGAAGCCCGATGGCGAAATCAAATATATCTGTGCTGCATTCCCCTCAGCTTGCGGCAAAACTAACCTTGCTATGCTTATTCCCCCCGAAGGTTACTACAGAAACGGCTACCGCGTATGGTGTGTAGGCGACGATATTTCATGGATCCGTAAAGGCGAAGACGGCAGACTCTATGCTATCAACCCCGAAAACGGTTTCTTCGGTGTTGCTCCCGGCACAAACGAAAAGTCAAACCCCAACGCTCTTGCATCAACAAAGAAGGGCACAATCTTCACAAACGTTGCTCATAACCTTGATGACAACACAGTTTGGTGGGAAGGTCTTGATAAGAATCCTCCCGCAAATGCTATCGAATGGAAGGGCAATCCCTGGAACGGTAAGGAAAGCGAAGAAAAAGGCGCTCATCCCAACAGCCGTTTCACAGCTCCTGCAAAGAATTGCCCCTGCATCAGCTCAGAATTTGAAAATCCCAACGGTGTTCCCGTTTCAGCTATCGTATTCGGCGGCAGACGTGCAAAGCTCGCTCCTCTCGTATACCAGTCAAGAAGCTGGAATCACGGTGTATTCGTTGGTTCAATCATGGCTTCGGAAACAACAGCAGCAGCTGCAGGCGCAGTAGGTGTTGTTCGCCGCGATCCTATGGCTATGCTTCCTTTCTGCGGCTATAATATGGCTGATTATTGGCAGCATTGGATCAACATCGGTGCAGGTCTTGATCCTGAAAAGGCTCCCAAGATTTTCAATGTTAAC
>JAZRJH010000187.1:0-7025 GCA_045645685.1 Acutalibacteraceae bacterium | reverse complement strand
TTGAAGAATGCAATAATCTTATCAAAGAATCCTGCTTTTGATGTCATTGTCTGTTCATCTGTTGAAACGATATTGTCCTGTGCGTCATAAACAACGGCAGTAAAAATTGTATCGCCACTCTTTTCAGATGTAATTGTGCAGGTTGTTCCGAATGAAGATACAGAATATGCAAAATTATCGTTGCTTGCATACCATTTTATATATCCACCCTCGGGGATTTTTGATGGGTCAAGGTGAAGAACAATTGAATCGCCGTAACCGATAGTTGTTTCTGAGGGCGAAGACATAAGACTGCTGTCATTAATTCCTGTTGAATCATCATCAAAACCTGTTGAATTATAATGAATTATGGTAAGATAGTAAATAGGGTCATTTTCAGCGCCTATTTCAATCTCATTCCACTTGGATTTTGAGCCGCTGTAATAAATATGCTTGAGTGCGGTACATTGAAGAAAAGCAGCGTGATCAATCATGGTTACCGTTTCGGGAATTGTTACTCTTTCAAGTTTTCGGCTGAAGGAAAATGCAAAAAAGCCTATGCTTGTTACACCGTCGGGGATTATTACACTTGTAAGGTTTTTACAACTTCTGAACGCTCCGAATCCGATGCTTGTTACACCGTCGGGAATGGTGTAGCTTTTCATCTCACTTCCGGCAGGATACTGAATCAACTCGGTTTTATCTTTGTTATATAAAACACCGTATTCGTCGCTTGAATAAGCCGGATTGGCGGAATCTACTGTTATGCTTGTAATACCGGAACAATCGAAGAACGCTTCCTCTCCAATGCTTGTGACGCTATCGGGAATTGTTACGGTTGTAAGACTTGTGCAACCAGAGAATGCCCTTTCAGCTATGCTTGTTACAGTTTCAAGGATTGTTACGCTTGTAAGGCTTGTGCAATCATCAAAAGCGGCAAAGCCTATACTTGTTACACTTTCAGGAATTGTTACGCTTGTGAGGTTTTCACAGTCGCAAAATGCATAATTGCCTATGTTTGTAACACCATAGTTAATTGTTACCGTTTTTATTAATGTGTAATATAGGTACCATGGTGTATAACCATAAGAAGTCACCATCGCACCTGTACCGCTGATTGTAAGTTCACCTGTGCTTGTGTCAAGATTCCATGTAAGATTACTGCTGCAAGTGCCGCTGAATATTGCCGCTTCGGCTTTGGGGGTGAAAATGTTGAGTTCGGGCAAATCAAGACCAACAAATCCTGCAAGCGGTGCTGCGCTGAAAATCATAACCGCAACGAGTATGATTGAAAAGAATTTTTTTATCCTGCTCATTTTATCTCCTCCGAATATAAATATATTTATAGTATATCATAAAGTTTCGTTATTTCAAGAGAAAACAAATTTTAAACCCCTCCGTCACTCCGTGACACCTCCCCTGCAGGGGAGGCTTGTAAATTCTGCGATTGGATAACAAAATCCCGTACAGCCGAAACTGTACGGGATTGATTTTAATATATAACTCTGATTGCTTCGGGGATTGTTTTGGTAAGTCCGAAGAGTTTCTTGAAGAATGCAATAATCTTATCAAAGAATCCTGCTTTTGATGTCATTGTCTGTTCATCTGTTGAAACTGCATTTCCGTTTTCATCGAATACAGTTACAGTGAATGTTGTGTCTCCGCTTGCTGAAGGTGAAATTGTGCAAGTTGATTTATCAGACGATACGGTATATGAGAAATTACCATTACTTGCAGTCCATTCAATTGTCCAGCCTGCAGGAAGATTCTTTGCCATGTCTGCATGGAGAATAATGCTGTCACCGTAGCTGATTGTTGTCTGAGAGGGATTCTTTATAACATCGGCATTTGTTGCGCCTGCATATTCAAACACAGCTGTGAATGAGAGATCGTATGCAGGCATTGCCGAGGGAATGGAAGGAGTCCATCCCATAAACGTATAGCCATTCTTGGTATCAACATCAGGAGCAACGATTGATTCGCCGACCTTGCAGGTTGTTTCAACAGTTTTGCCGTCAATAATCCACGAAATCTTATATTCATCAGAAATAACGTTTACTGCACAAGTTGCAAGAACATCTCCTGTGGGAGCAAGAAGAGAAATTGTTGCATCACCGCTGCCTGTTGCTGCTACATTTCCGTTTGCATCAACAGTTGCAATGTTTTCATTGCTTGACTGCCATTTGAATGAAGCAGGATTAATATATTCCTTTTCAGGTGTTGCAACAAGAGCTGATGTTTCACCAACCATAAGGTTGAGTGAATCAGCATTAAGGCTCGCTTTTACAAATTCTGATTCAATATTGTTACTCTGTGCATATTCATGAGCCGCAGTGTTTTCATAGCAAACTATTTTTGCCGGTGTTCTTCTGATCACATCTTTTCCGATTTGAGTAACCGTGTAAGGAATATAGCATTCTTCTAACTTATTGCAATCATAAAGCAAAGCATCCGGAATAACTGTAATACTATCAGGAATTATCACTTTTTTGAGTGCATCGCAATCGCTTAACGCATATTCACCTATGCTGATTATGCTGTCGGGGATTTCAACACTCTCGATTCTGTCACAATATTCAAATGCGCGTTTTCCTATGCTTGTTACTCCGTCCGGGATTGTTATATTATGAAGATATCCTGCATCACGAAAAGCTTGATCATATATTACTTTTACACTGTCAGGGATTGCATAATCTTTTCTTGTATTAATAGTGGGATAATAATAAATAATAGTTTGATCCTTGTTAAATAAAGCACCGTACTGATCACTTGAATAAGCAGTGTTAAACGGATCAACGATTATAGCATTAGGTCCTGTGCCTATAAACGCATAATCGCCTATTGTTTTAACGCTGGCAGGAATTATAATTGTTGTAATTGTTACACAACTATTGAATGCATATTTTCCTATGCTTGTAACTCCATCGGGAATTGTAAGACCTTCAAGATCTACACAATAGTAAAATGCATAATCGCCTATTGTTTTTAACCCTGCAGGGAGTTCTGCCGTTACAAGATAAGAACAATGAGAAAACGCATTATTTCCTATACTTACAAGGCTGTCGGGGAATTTGATGCTGTTAACTCCTGTGTATCCGTAAAAAGCATAATCTGCAATACTTGTTACTCCTTCAGGAATAACAATATCAGTTATTATTTCTCCGTTGAAATAAAAATTATCTGCTTCATCCATCGGGTTATAGTTGTTGAGTTTAACATTACACCAACTAGCAACATCGCCTGTATAAAACACATCCACAAGACCAGAACAACCGCTAAATGCACTGCTGCCTATGCTTGTCACACTTGCAGGAATTGTTGCACTTGTAACTGATGAGCATCCGCTGAATGCCGCGTTTCCTATACTTGTTACACCTTCGGGAATAACGATACTTGTAAATTTTTTGTTTGATGCAAACGCAAAGCTTTCTATAGTTTTTACACTATCAGGAATTACAACATTTTCAAGATTTTCACAATTATAAAATGCTGAACCACCTATAGCAACAACACTGTCAGGAATTGTAACTGTTGTAAGCTTTGAATTATAAAATGCCGACTTAGCAATTGTTATGGTTCCCTCTTTAACAGAATATGAACCTGTTTTTTTATTATCAGAATCGATAAGATGATTGCCTATATAAAGAACCCCGTCTTCCCAGTTTGTCGTATCTTTATATACAGCAGTATCATAAAAAGCAGAATTACCTATACTTGTTACACTATCGGGAAGGGAAACAGATGCAAGACTTGTACATCTGTAAAAAGCATTTTCTCCTATTGTTGTTACGCCTTCAGGAATAACTATCGAACTGATAGGAAGTTCATTAAATGCAGCATCACCGATAGTTGTTACGCTTTCAGGAAGCGTTACGGCTCTGAGCCATCTTACTTCTGAAAAAGCATTGTCTGCAATTACCTTAACACCATCAGGAATCACATAGCTTTTTACAGAGCTGTCTTTCGGGTATCTTATAAGTTCTGTTTTGTCTTTATTGAAAAGAACTCCTGATTCATCGCTCGAAAAATATTGATTCTCGGGATCCACAAACATAGATTTTAAATCAACATTGTAAAAAGCATCTTCGCCGATAATCGCAACTTTTTTGGGAATTGTTACAGTTGTAATTCCTGAACAGGATTCAAAAGCGCCTTCTCCGATGCTTATAAGGCTATCAGGGAGTTTAACTGAAACGATATTTGAGCATCTTCTGAATGCATGGTTGCCTATTTTTGTAACACCCTCAGGAATGACCAGTTCCGTAACAGCAACGCCGTTTATCTTAAGAGAATTAGAACTCTGTGTGGGGTTGGATCGCGCAGAAACAAATTCTATTCCGCACCAATCCGCTATACTACCGCTGTAATCAACATTCTTGAGAGAACCGCAAAGATAAAATACTTCTTCGCCAAAATATTTTACACTTTTGGGAATTGAAATGCTCGTGATACTTGTCATATAATAAAAAGACTTGGCACCAATACCTGTTACGCCATCTTTAATTACTATATTTTTTATCTTTGATCTTTGTGCATACCACGGTGTATCTGAAACACTGTTCCAGTCAGGTGTTCTGCCTGTACCGCTGATAACAAGTTCACCTGTTTCAGCATCAAGAGACCATGTAAGGTCATCGCCGCAAGTACCTTCATAAACTTCTGCCGCTTCAGCTTTGAAAAGGTCAGAAACATTCTGATCTGCGCCAACCATTGTGGCAAAGCCGAATATCATGGCAAAGCACAAAAATATTGCCAGAACTTTTTTTAATACTTTCATTACCCGATTCCTCCATTTTGAATTATTTCTGGGGTTAAATTTTATTATAGTATTCTTAATTGCAAAAATCAAGTTAAAATTGCATAATTATTCAAAAGATATACATTATAATATATAAATCAGCAATGCAGTTACCGATAAAATGAAAAAGGCATCCGTAAAGGATGCCTTTTGGTTTGTAAGATTTAATTATTTAAACTTACGCTTACGAGCTGCTTCGGACTTCTTCTTTCTCTTTACCGAAGGCTTCTCATAGTGTTCTCTTTTGCGAACCTCCTGAATAACGCCGTCTCTTGATGTCTGTCTCTTGAATCTTCTGAGTGCGTTTTCGAGTGACTCGCCTTCCTTAACTTTTACCTGACTCAATGTATTCCCTCCCCTCGTCATTTAAACAGGGACTAATTTTCATAGCTTATTTGCTATTATACAATATATCAACCCGAATTGTCAACCCTTTTTTGTGACAATTACGGTCTGACAACTATGTTGACAAGTCTGCCCTTGACATAGAGTTCCTTAACAATTGTCATTCCATCGATAGCTGCGGCAACCTTTTCGTTTGCTTTTGCAGCTGCAAGTGCTTCTTCCTGAGTTGCTTCTGCGGAGATAACGAGCTTGTCTTTTATCTTGCCGTTGACCTGAACAGCAATTTCAACTTCGTTATCAACACACTTTGATTCATCGTATGTGGGCCAGCTTTCGAATGCAATTGTTTCTGTGTGGCCGAACATTTCCCAGATTTCTTCGCAGATATGGGGAGCGATGGGGCTGAGCACTTTAATCAATCCCTCTGCAAATTCCTTGGGACAGCTGTCTTCCTTATAAACAGCATTAACAAAAATCATCATCTGGCTGATGGCTGTATTGAATGCAAGATTTTCAAAGTCATTTGAAACCTTACGGATTGTAACATGATAGATTTTTTCAAGTTCGGCATATTTGCTGTCGTTTATCTTTGATTCGTCTGTGAAGAAATTCCAGACTCTTGAAAGGAAACGCTTTGCGCCTTCAACACCCTGATTGTTCCAGGGCTTTGATGCTTCAAGGGGACCCATGAACATTTCATAAAGGCGGAGAGTATCTGCGCCGTAATCACGGACGATATCAGACGGATTTACTACGAATTCAGGGAATCTCTTACCCATCTTGATGCCGTTTGAACCGAGAATCATACCCTGATGAACGAGCTTTTTGAAAGGCTCTTTAACGGGTGAAACGCCTTCGTTATATAAGAATCTGTTCCAGATTCTTGAATACATAAGATGACCTACAGCGTGCTCGGGACCGCCGACATAAAGGTCAACGGGAAGCCAATGCTTAAGAAGCTCGGGGTCGCAGATTTCCTTATCGTTGTCAGGATCAATATATCTCATGAAATACCAGCTTGAACCTGCTGAACCGGGCATTGTTGATGTTTCACGCTTGCCCTTGACGCCGTTTCTTTCAATGTATTTCCATTCTTCTGCATTTTCAAGAGGTGCCTGACCGTTCTTGCCCTTGTATTCTTCCAATTCGGGAAGAACAAGAGGAAGCTCTTCATCATCAAGAGCATGAATTTCGCCGTCATCTGTATAATAAACGGGAACGGGTTCGCCCCAATAACGCTGTCTTGCGAAAATCCACTCACGGAAATGATAGTTAACCTTTCTCTTTGCAACGCCCATTTTTTCGAGTTTCTGAGTGATTGCTTCTTTTGCTTCTTCAACGGTAAGACCTGTGAATTCTTCGGAATTGATGAGCTTGCATCCCTTGCCGAGATAACCGCCCTTTTCAAAAGCACATTCGGAAACATCTGCGCCGTCGATAACCTGAATCATGGGGATGTTATGTGCAATCGCATATTCAAAGTCACGCTGGTCGTGGCTGGGAACTGCCATAACAGCGCCTGTGCCGTAACTTGCAAGAACAAAATCGCCGATATAAACGGGAACTTCCTTGCCGTTTACGGGGTTTATTGCATAAATGCCCTTAAGAGGACAGCCCGATTTTGTTTTGTTGAGCTCGGTGCGGTCCATGTCAGACTTTTTAATGGTTTCCTGAATATAAGCATTAACCTCATCTTTGTTTTCGATTCTGGGCATAAGATTCTTGACAAGGTCGCCATCGGGAGCCATAACCATAAAGGTTATACCGTATATGGTTTCAATGCAGGTTGTGAAAATGGAGAACTTTCCGCCGCCGACAAGCTGGAATTCAACTTCAACGCCTGTGCTCTTTCCTATCCAATGGCGCTGCATATCCTTTGTTGACTCGGGCCAGTTGATTTCAT
>JAZRJH010000186.1:0-9486 GCA_045645685.1 Acutalibacteraceae bacterium | reverse complement strand
TATGGAGGATTGCCATATGTCAGTTTAACTGATTTTGACGAACATATATTTCTGAATTCAGGGTTCTTGATACATTCGGCAGCCAACAAAGCCATGTCATAAGCAGTTGAATAATGATTTTCATCATCAAGACCGGAAGGCGTAACAAAATTTGTGTTATTCATTCCGATTTCTTTTGCACGCTCATTCATCATTTTTGCAAATCCTGCCGGATTATCTCCGAGAATATATGCAACTGTATTCGCCGCATCATTTCCGGATTGGAGCATCATTCCGTAAACGAGTTCCGAAAGAGAAACACTGTCACCTTCAACAAGTCCCATCGATGTTCCTTCAACAGAAATCATATCGCATGTTACAACAATTTCTTTTTCAGGCATTGCAGATTCAAGAGCGATAAGAGAAGTCATTATTTTTGTTGTGCTTGCCATCGGAAGCTTTTTGTTTTCATTTTTTGAAAACAGAATTTCTCCGCTGTTGACACACATCAAAACCGAACTCTGTGCAGAAACACCAAGCTCTGCTCCGTTTGAATCAAAGCCAAGACCAATAAACAACGCAATAGAAAAGACAAAAGTAATAATTTTCTTTATCAATGTTCTCAACCCCACATATTCAAATAATAAAATATATGCCGATGAGAACGGATTAATAATTAAACTGTGGGTTCTGTTGAATTCATGTAGTCATTGATAGCGTTATCAACTGTATTATCCTTGTTCTTAAGCTGACTGATAACATCAGTTGCCTTGTCAACAAGATCGGGAACCATGCCGATAACTCTTTCTACCGAACCTTCTGCAGCATTGATATATTTAACGGAAACATTACCGTTATTGACAACAAGAAATGCAACGGGAGAAATTGTGATGCCGGCTCCGCCGCCGCCACCGAAAAGTTCCTGATTGTTCTTTGAAGGAAAATCTGTTCCGCCTGATGCAAAACCGTATGTCACCTTTGATACGGGGATAATCTGAAGAGTTTCGCTGATTTTGATAGGATCACCGATAATTGTGCTTACATCAACAAGATCCTTGATTTTTTCGATTGATGTGCCGAGAATTCCTGATGCTGACTGTTCTTTCATTTTGTTTTCCGCCTTTCTGAAATTAATTATTTATAATCTGCTTTTCCACCATGGGTTTTTGAACCTTGCTGTGCTTAAGCAGTTTTATAACAACTTTGAATAAAAGTTCAAATGCAAGTACAATAACTGCATTTATAAGTCTGATAGGTCTAACAGAAATTTTAGTGTGAAGTTTTGCAACATTCTTTCCGTAGATAAAATCAGGATTTATATCTATGCTGTATTTCCTGACTCTCATGGTGCTGACAATAAGCCCTATTGCAGGGAACGCAGCCGAACAAACCTTGCCGTATTTTATTGCAGTTTCAGCCGAATCGGATGCACCCACATCAAGAGCAATAAACAACTCTTCAAACAAAAAAGCACGACCGATTCTTTTGAACATTCCGCCAAGAGCATTTGCCGCATCTTTCAGAAGCTGAACAACTCCTGAAACACCGCGGTTATTATAAAATCTGACAAACATATTGTCTTTTTTCTTCTTGGGTTCTTTGACGGTTTCATCTTTATTCTGCGAAGATTCTTCAGCTTTTTCTTTCTTCTTCTTTTCTTTTTTGGGTTTATCTTCTTTATCTTTTTTAGGAAGAATATTAAATTTCAAGAAGAGCCATCCGACAGAAAGTGAAACATCATCTTCATAATGAACGGTTATAACGAGTTTTATCGAAAGCAAAACAATAAAAAACGCTATAATCCCGATTATCACATAAAGCGCTGTCAAGCAATCGCCTCCTTAATCTTCAGGCTGAAAGAAGTTTCTGATCTGTTCGCCCTGATCATTATCTATTTCATCATCTTGTTCAACATCAATTTCAGGCTTTTCGGGAAGTTCAGGCAAGTCTGCAAGAGATGTAAGACAAAAACAACGAAGGAAATCAGGTGTTGTTCCGTAGAGAAGGGGTCTGCCGGGAAGATCAAGTCTGCCTTTTTCTTCAAGAAGGCCTCTCTGACAAAGTGTTGCCACGACACCCGAGCAATCAACTCCGCGGATTTGTTCAATATAAGCCTTTGTAACAGGCTGATTATAAGCAACAACAGCAAGAACCTCAAATGCTGCAGGTGAAAGCGGTGTATTCTTTTTTATATCAAGAACACTTCTGACCTGCTGTGCATATTCAACTCTTGAACAAAGCTGATATTTGCTTCCGAGTTTAAGAAGACAAGTTCCGCTTTGTCTTTCATCAAGTGAACGGGAAAGTTCCCAAAGAGCACCTGTAACAACATCTGTTTCAAGTTCAAGAGCTTCTGCGATTCTGATTGCTTCAACGGGTTCGCCCGATGCAAAGAGTATAGCCTCGCAGGCGGGTCTTATTTGTTCATTCGTCAATTTCTAAACTCTCCCCTCTGCCTTCGAGCAAGGTTATGCTGACGTCTTCGCCGTGACCGTCAATCTGAATTCTTTTTGCCTTCGCCATTGCAAGAAGCGCAAGAAATGTTGCAACCATTTCTGAGCGTGATTCAGCTTCGGTAAAAAACGCTGAAAATTTTCTGCTCTTTTTTGATTTGAATTTATCAATTATGTAACCGATTCTTGAAGAAACAGAAACAATTTTATGAGCAACAATCCCTCTGAACGCTTCAATCGGTGGCGGAAGTTTTCGTTTTCCTTTACCGACTGCCGACATATACGCTTTAAAAATTTCAAAAGGCTCATGAATTCTTGTATAAGTCATATCAACTTCGAATTCTTCAGGCTCTCTTGAATAAAACTCAAAACCCTTTGCCTGATTCTGAAGCTGACCTGCAACAAGTTTACAATCCTGATATTCGGTAAGTTCTCCTCTGAGTTCTTCAACGAGCTTTTCTGCTTCTTCATGAACAGGAAGAAGAGAAACCGTTTTGATATAGAGAAGTCTTGCTGCCATTTCAAGAAATTCACTTGAAACATCAAGATTATCTTCTTGCATCTGACGAACAAAATCAAGATATTGCTCAATGATTTCCATAATCGGAACATCATTGATGCTGACTTTCTTTTTTGAAATAAGCTGAAGTAACAAGTCCATAGGACCTTCAAAAACTTCGAGCTTATATTGAAGCTTTTCCAAGGAATAACCCCTTTCAGTAATTAAAGAAACAGTTTAAACGGAAGACTTGCAAGGAATGAAATGCCATACATGATGTAGCCCGATACAGTTGATAACGGTCCGTCAAGAATTCCGAAGAAAATAAGTGCAAAAACACCAAGAATAATATATCTTTCGTACTGCATTATTTTGAAATAATATTTTGAAGGAATAATAAGATTGATTATTCTTGAACCGTCAAGCGGCGGTATGGGAATAAGATTAAAAACAGCAAGGCTGACATTAATCTGAGCCGCAAACATAAAGAATGAATAAGCAACGCTTGCAAAAAGAAGTCCTGTTTTTGAATATGCAACAGATGAAACATTGCAAAGTATCATGAAAAAGAATGCCATAACAACATTGGAAACAGGGCCTGCAAGTGCTGTAAGAGCCATTCCGACTTTGGGATTTTTGAATCTTCTGGGATTAACGGGTACAGGTTTTGCATAACCGAATCCAACAAGAAAAATCATCAATGCACCAATAGGATCAATATGAGCGAGCGGTGCGAGTGTAAGCCTGCCCTTGAGTCTTGCTGTATCATCGCCGAGTTTTGTTGAAACAAAAGCATGTGCATATTCATGCACGGGCAATGTACAGAATACAACAAACACTCTTGCAAGAAGATTTAGAACGGTATCCATTGAAAAACCGTTTCTGATTATATCGAAAATCATCTTATATCCTTTCTGCCGATAACAACTCTTTCGATTTCATTAAAATCATTAACAGAATATGTTTCGGAACATTGAAGTGAAAAAAGTTTTCTGATATCATCTGCCTGACCTTCGCCGCATTCAACAGCAATTGCACCTTTGCAATGACTCAGCCATTTTTCACATATTGCTTTGTAAAAATCAAGACCGTCTGTACCGCCGTCAAGTGCCATTGCAGGTTCACGAAGAACTTCGGCTTGGAGCGAAGCAATTTCTTCGGAAATAATATAAGGCGGATTAGATAATATTAAATCAGGTTCAGGGATATCAAACTTTTCAAATCCATCGAATATATCACCTTGAATTATTGTTGCATTCTTAAGCAGAAACTTATCTTTGTTTTTCTTAAGAAACGAAAATGCTGTGTCCGATTTTTCAATCATATAGACATTTGCATTCTTCAAAAGATTTGCAACAGTTAGACCAATACATCCTGTACCAGAACAAAGGTCAATAACAACAGATGAAGTTTTGCCTTTGAGATAATCAAGAGCAAAATCAACCAGAATTTCTGTTTCAGGTCTGGGAATAAGAACCCCGTCACCAACACAGAACGTTTCGCCGTAGAAGTCCCATTCACCGATAACATACTGAACAGGAACGCCTGAAGCTCTTTGATTAATTTTAAAAAGGAATTCTACAGATTTATTTTTATCTGCCGATTCTGAAGAATGCATAATAATGTAATCGCTTTTGCATTTAAAAACAGATTCAAATATCCATCTTGTTTCGTTCTGAAAATTCTCAACTGAATTTTCTTCAAGGATATTTTTTCCGTGATTAAAAAGCTCTCTTACAGTCATTCTGCGCTCTCCGATTCATCGATATCAATGTTATTTGTTGCTTCTTCAACCTTACCGCTCAATGCAGCTTTCATTGCTTCAATAGCAACTTCAATGATTGCATCGTCAGGCTCGGCAGTTGTTATTCTCTGCATGAGAAGACCGGGAGCAGAGAGAAGGTTTGTTAATTTGTTGGGATATTTGCCTGCAAGCTGAATAAATTCAAATCCTATACCCATAATAAGGGGCGTGATAAGAACCTTAACAAGAATCCAGAGTGCTCGGATTTTAGTAAGTTCAGGAAATGAAACTGCAATTACTGATGAAACAAGAATGCTCAGAAGAAGAGTAACGAAGATAAAACTTGTTCCGCAACGGGGATGAAAACGTTTTTCTTTTCTGATATTTTCAACAGTCAATTCATTACCGTGTTCAAAACAAAAAATAGTTTTGTGCTCAGCACCGTGATACATATAAACTCTGTGGATTTCTTTCATCCTTGCAACAAGTGCCATATAAACAACAAAGATAACAATTCTGATAAGGCCCTCAAAAACAGCTCTGAGACCGAGAATTGAACCGTTTGCAATGTGATTATTCACAAGGTCAAAAAGAAAACTCGGAAGCCACATAAAAAGGACAAAAGCAAGACCGATTCCGAGAACAGCGGAAATTCCGCCGATAACAGCCATCATTTTGGGTCCGAAATGTTCTGTTATCCATTTATCGAGTTTTGACTCGTTCTGATCTTCTTCCATATCAAGAGATGTTTTTTCAGCGGATTCCATAAGGAGCTTATATCCGAAAATCATTGATTCAACAAACGAAACAATACCTCTCAGAATGGGAATATTAAAAATTTTGAACTTCTTTCTGACTGAAACAAAATCTTTCATTGAAGTTTCAATTGTACCGTCAGGAAGTCTTAATGACATCGCTGTGCCTTCGGGGCCCTTCATCATAATGCCTTCCATCAGAGCCTGTCCGCCGACGGCAACATATTTGCATTGTTTTTTACTCATTGTTATTATTAACTCCTTCTGTGTCGAAAAATTCGCGTTCTGCGGGAGTCAACGGAAGCGTAATTCTTACCGTTGTTCCTTCGCCGAGAATGCTGTCTACATTCAACTCACCGTTGTGAAGTCTGATTATTTCATCGGCAACCGCAAGTCCGATTCCCGAACCTCGTACCGTAGTATTCGATTTATAAAACTTTTCTTTGACATGCGGCAAATCTTCGGGCGGTATTCCTGCACCTGTATCGCTGATTGTAATAATCAAAGTTGCAGGGTTCGGAATTTCCGCAAAAATAACAATCTTACCGCCGTGTTCTGTGTATTTTATAGCATTATCAAGAATATTGATAAAAACCTGCTTGATTCTTGAAGCATCACCGTTGGCAGGTGCAGGCAAATGCGGAACATTATAAATCATATCTATTCCGTCTTTGATTGCTCTTTCTTTGAAAGAGAACACAACTTCGTCAAGCTCGGCAAGAATATCAATCCTGAGATTATTCATCTTCATTCTACCGCTGCTCATTCTTGAGAAGTCAAGAAGCTCTTCAACCATATCGTTAAGTCTGGATGCTTCGTTAATGATAACACCCATTCCCCTTTCAGACATCTGACGGTCTGTATCACTGATCTGAAGAAGAGTTTCGCCCCAGCCTTTGATAGCGGTAAGCGGTGTTCTTAATTCATGAGATATAGTAGAAATGAAATCATTCTTTAATCTGTCAGATGTCGCGAGCTTATCAGCCATATCGTTGATTGTTGTGCAAAGTTCACCGATTTCGTCATTATAGGGATATTTATCAATTCTTGCTTCAAGGTCACCGCCGGCAATTCTTTTGGCAGTTTCACCGATATCTCTTACGGGATTAACTATTGAACGGATGAAAAAACTTCCCGAAAGGATAAGAAGCGCAAACATAATCACACAACAACTGATAACGAGCAAGCAAATTCTGACAAGTTGAGAATCAATAGCATCAAGTGAAATCATAAATCTGACTGCACCGCCCTGAATACCTGTTGAATAATTGTAAACACAGGTCGAAGCCATTATTTTTTCGCCTGACGGAAGCTTGCCCGTCCATCGTGCAATACCGTTACTGCTGTTAAGAGCGTTGACATAATCGGGCATATCAACATTTTCTTTAATCTGAAATCCGCTTGAAGAAAGAATAATATTTCCGTGTCTGTCAATAATCCAGACAGCCATAATATCTTTATCCTGAAAGTTTTCAACAAACTCTCTGCCTGCAGATTCAAATCCGCTTGATGATGCATCATAAAGACTGAATGTTGATGCAATTTTATCTGATGTGTAAGCATCAAGCGCCATAGATGCAACACCGTAGTAATAGTTTCTCATTGAAAGAAGAAGCAAAACCGAAACTGTAAGAAGAATAACAATAACAATTGACGCAACATTGATGAACCAACGTTTTGTTATACTCAGATAATTCACGGTTTCACACTCCTTTCATATTTTCAGATTATACAATCCATTTATAACCAATGCCCCAGATAGTTGTGAGATGTTTCGGAATTGACGGTATATCTTCAATTTTCATTCTCAATCTGCGAATATTAACATCAACTATTTTTTCTTCACCAAAATATTCGCTGCCCCAGACTTTATTGAGAATATCTGTTCTGCTTAATGCAGCACCGGGATTTGTGAAGAAATATTCCATCATCTGAAATTCAACCTGAGTAAGTTCAATATATTTTCCGTTTTTGGTAAGTGTTCTGCTTCTTAAATTAAGTTTGAATTCGCCGAGTTCGATAATATCGGTTGAACTTGTTTTGGGAGTATTATTCATTGCAACACGTCTGTAAACAGCATCTACTCGTGCAACAAGTTCGGTTGGTGAAAACGGCTTGGTCACATAATCATCAGCGCCATTCATAAGACCTGTTATTTTATCCATTTCCTGTGTTTTAGCAGTAAGCATGATGATACCGATATTGTTATTCATCATTCTCAATCGCTTGCAGACTTCAAAACCGTCAATATTCGGCATCATAACATCCAGAAGTGCAACATCAACCTCTCCGCCGCACGCTTCATAAAGCTCAAGAGCCATTGCACCGTCTTCAGCTTCAATAACATCATATCCGCCGCGTTTAAGATTGATAACGATAAACTCTCTGATTGCAGATTCATCCTCCGCAATAAGAACTCTTTTCATAATTTGCACCCCCGATTAATTTGTTTTTATAATTTTTGATTTCACAAAATCTTCATCAATGCCAAGTCTTTTACCGTCCGAAGCAATAAAGACGCAAACAACGCTGTCTTCATTTTCAATAACAGGTATGTAAGCATTGAATTTATCAGTGTTCCACTTTGAAGCAGGAACCTTAATTACAGAGAACAAATCAGTAACTGTTTCACTGTTCTCATCAGTTGAATATACTATCCAACAGTTTTGTGAACGATAGTTCCTGATGCCGAATGTATTCACATCGGAATCATCAAGATAAATCATATATCCATCCTGATAATTGACGATTGTTTTCATAACTCCTGTCATTCCGCTTTCAGAAAGAGATTTCCATTCTGTAATATAAATATTTTCTGTATCAGCAGTAAGAGGATTATCGCCCTTTCCGAAATTGACAGATTGAACAGGAATATCAATTATTCCGTCATTGTTAATATCACATGATTCGATGGGATCATATCTTAAAGTCATTGAATTAATCAATGTTTCAGAATCAAGGAGTGGCGCACAAAGCTCGGATTTTGTTTTATCCCAGAAAACGACTTCCGTAATCATCTGTTGTTCGCCTTTAAGAGCGTCAACATAAATTATCATCGGTGAATCATCAGAACTTTTTTCTGTTTTAACAGATATATATTTGCTGATATTCGGATCAAGCTTCGTTTCGCCGAAAAGTGCAACAGATCCGGCCGATAATCTCAAGGCCTTGGCAATCTTCTGATTAACACCCTGAAGATTATTCTGGCTGATAAGGAAAATATCTTTTTTTCCGTTGCCGTCAATATCTATCACATCGGATATAAAACATGATTCATTGCAAATTTCGCTGAATTTGTTACTGACGGAATCAGCTCTGTAAACAGAAAGAATATTTCCTGAAGAAGAACCTGCTGTGTTCCACAAGACAAGAACTTCACTCTTGCCGTCTTTATCCATATCGGAAACAACAACATTTTCTACTTCAGCACCGTATCCGTTAAAGTCACCGAACGAAATCCATCTGTCATCAACAAAATCAAAATGATGCATTCTTGCAACCGAAGGATCGGATGAACTTTTGTAGAAAATAATCGCTTCATCAATTCCATCGGAATCAATATCTTCAACAACAATCGCAGAGCGATAATCTCCCTTACGAGGACTGCAGAGAATTGTTTCGGTCTGTATTGTTTTGTTGAATGATTCAACAAGATCTTCATATTCCTCATAAAACAACGGCGGCGAAAGAAGAGAGTCAGCAGGGAGAATCAATGAATTGCTGCTGCATGATGAAAAAAGCATTGCAAAAATAATAGTTGAAAAAAGAACCAAGAACAGCTTCTTCATACTCTACTCCCCCTATTGTAAATTTTTTCAACTTATTATATCACATAATAATTTAATAAATCAATATAAAATAATAATTATATATAAAATATTTATTAATATAAAAAGAAAAAACCGCTCTTTGAGCGGCTTTTTTCTATGAAATAATATATTCAGCGTAATAATCACCGAACGACCAGCAATATCCGTCACTTAACCTTACAGGAACTGCAAGAACATCCGATTCAATTTCATCATATATACCGAAATCTGCAATCAGAACAAGATT
>JAZRJH010000185.1:0-4044 GCA_045645685.1 Acutalibacteraceae bacterium | reverse complement strand
CTGGGAAACGCTCTTGCCGGAGTAGTCCATGCGGATCATACGTTCCTTCTTAGTGGTCAGGAGACGGATAACCGGCGGCTGGATGATCGGAACGAGAGCCATGTACGAGTACGCCGCAACCATGATCGGAGCGAGGTACTTGGAGTTGAGCTTGTTTGCAACGACGATTGCGGTCGGGCCGTCAGCCGCGCCGATGATCGCAATGGATGCCGCGTCGTTGATGTCAAAGAACATGGACGCAAGGCAGAGAGTGAAGAAAATACCGAACTGAGCTGCTGCACCGAAAATCATAAGCTTCGGGTTAGTCAGAACAGGTTCGAAGTCAATCATCGCACCGATACCGATGAAAAGAATGAGCGGGAAAAGTTCGTGGCTGTCAATACCGATCTCGAAAAGGAAATCGATAACGCCCCTTACACCTGAAGCTGCCTCCCCGGGCTCTACGGGAGGAATGGGCAGGTTAACAAGGATTGCACCAAAGCCCATGGGAAGAAGAAGAGTAGGTTCCATTTCTTTTTTGATTGCGAGGAAAATCAGCAATCCGCCGATTATCCACATAATGACTTGCTTGTAGTCGATGAACGCCAAATTTCCAAAAATGTCTGTCATAATTCCGGTTATAAATTCCATTTTGAAAATCCTTCCTTTCTTTAAACAAAATCGGGTTTATTCTATCATTTTTATTAACAATTTTCAAGTATAAAACACAAAAATTCTCCTTTATTTTCAAAATTTTTTCTGAGAATGAATAACGCAAAAATGCGGCAGACAATCCTTTCATTAAAAAGATTATTCGCCGCATCGAAATTTGCATATAAATACATCACAAAAATGCGAAAAAAGTATGTTTTGTAGTGCAAATCAACAAAATTTTGCAAGATTCAAAAATAACACTTGCAAAATCGCTCCGCATAATATATTATATATGAGATTTGACTTTAGTCTACGGAGGTTACAGAAATGAACATTCAGAATTTATCCCGTGAGCAGCTTCAGGAAAGACTTGCAGCTCTCACTGAAAAATATAATGAATATAAATCAATGGGTCTTCAGCTTGATATGTCAAGAGGCAAGCCCGGTGCAGATCAGCTTGAACTCACAAACGATATGCTTGACCCTGCCCTTCTCGGAAATTACAAAGCATCAAACGGCTTTGATGTCCGCAACTACGGAATTCTTGACGGTATTCCTGAATGCAAGAAACTTTTCTCCGAAATTCTTGATGTTGCTCCCGAAAATCTCATCATTTTCGGTAATGCCAGCCTTACAATTATGTATGACTACATTGCACAGTGCATGATTTTCGGCGCAGGTGCAGAACCCTGGGCGGCACAGAAAGGAATCAAATTCCTTTGCCCCGTTCCCGGTTATGACAGACATTTTGCAATTCTCGAGCATTTCGGAATTGAAATGATAAATATTCCCACAAACGAAAACGGCCCCGATATGGACATGATTGATGAACTTATCAAGGACGAAAAGGTTAAAGGTATCATCTGTGTTCCCATGTATTCAAATCCTTCAGGCACAACTTATTCGGACGAAAAAGTCCGCCGTTTTGCTTCTCTCAAACCTGCCGCAAAGGATTTCAGAGTTATCTGGGACAACGCTTACTGCATTCACCATGTGAACGACACTCACGACAAGCTGCTCAACATTTTTGACGCTTGCAAGGGTTCCGAAAGCGAAGATTTCTTCATTGAAGTTACTTCAACCTCAAAGGTTACTTTCCCCGGTGCGGGCATTTCCGTTCTTGCCGCTTCCGATGCAAATATCAAGGCAATAAAGAGCAGAATGACGGTTCAGACAATCGGTTACGATAAGATTAACCAGCTTCGTCACGTCAAATATCTCAAAAACAAAGCAGGCGTTGAAGCTCACATGGATAAGCACGCTGCTATTCTCAAGCCCAAGTTCGATGCTGTTCTCGATGCATTTGAAAAAAATCTTGCAGGCAAGGGAATTGCTTCATGGACAAATCCCAACGGCGGTTACTTCATCAGCCTTGACGTTTACGAAGGCTGCGCAATAAGAACCGTTGCCCTTTGCAAGGAAGCAGGCGTTACACTCACAGGTGCAGGCGCAACCTTCCCCTACGGAAAAGACCCCGAAGATAAAAACATCCGCATTGCCCCCACCTTCCCGTCAAGGGACGAACTCTGCAAAGCGGTTGAGATTCTTTGCCTTTGCGTTGAAATTTCCGCAATCGAAAAGATTCTCGGTTAAACAGAAGTTTAACAAATTCCCATTTTTTCAAAGAAGTTCTCTGAACTTATACCTTCAGGTCTGTTATATCTGCCGAGCCCGAAAAGCGATTCGGGTTCGGCTTTTTTTATTTTATTGACCCGTTCTTCACAGGTCATAGTTATTCTGAAACCGCATTCTTTCAGAATCTCCGTGCTTTCGGGGCTGAAACTTCCGAAAGGAAATGCAAAAGCAATCGGGGTTTTGCCCGTGTTGTTTTCCATCGCTGTTTTCATTTTTGACACATCAGAGCATAAAAATTCACGGTAATCATCAAATGATTCGTTTTTTTTATTTTTTACACCCGAGCGTCCGTTATTATTCTTATGTAAATCATATGAATGGCTTTCAATTTCAATAACATTTCCGTTTGTCATCTCTTTTATCTGCGACCAGTTCAGATAAGAATAATTCAGATTATGGTCATTGATTTCGGTATAATGATCTGCAAGTGCACCGACAACAAATCCAACCGCCGTGAACCCGTATTTTTTGAGCAACGGTAAGGCATATTCATAAAGAGTTTCGTTGCCGTCGTCAAAGGTTATCATCACGGCTTTTTCGGGGATATCCCCTTTCCCCTGCGAAAAATCAATCAGTTGTTTTATCGAAACAGTCTGATACCCTTTGGATTCAAGATATTGTAAATCCTTTTCAAACTGATCAAGGGTGAGCACATATTTCCCTGACTTTTCAGATTTTTCGGTAAGCTGATGATACATCACAATCGGCAGATTTCTCTGCTGAAAAACCGATGAAACGGGCACAACATTGACTGCCGTGCAAATCAAAACAAAAACCATTACAGAAACAATCAACACCGATTTGCTTATTCTGACAACCATATAAAACACCTCTGTATTGCTCATTTATGCAGATTATATATGTATTATTCGGATAAAATATATGTAAATTTTTTGTTTGATATTGAATTTTGTATTATTTTGCATTATATTAGAAAACGAAGGGATTTTTTGGAGGTAAATTATGACAGTATTTAATTTTATTTCCCTTCTCGGCGGTCTTGCTCTTTTCCTTTTCGGAATGAGTACTATGTCGGGAGGTCTTGAAAAAACTGCAGGCGGTAAGCTTGAAAAAATTCTCAAAAAAATGACTGACAGACCGATAAAAGCTCTGTTTCTCGGTGTAGTCATAACCGCAACCATTCAGTCATCGTCAGCTGTTACGGTTATGCTTGTCGGTCTTGTTAACTCAGGCATAATGCAGCTCGGACAGTCCGTTGGTGTTATCATGGGTTCAAACATCGGAACAACCGTTACCGCATGGATTCTCAGCCTTGCAGGAATAGAAAGCGACAACTTCTTTGTCAGCCTTCTCAAGCCTTCGAATTTCTCACCCATAATCGCATTCATCGGAATTCTGATGGTTATGATTTCCAAAAAAGACCGTGTTAAAGAAATCGGCGGAATCTGTCTCGGATTTGCAGTTCTCATGTTTGGCATGGAAATGATGAGCGATTCCATGGCACCGCTTTCCGAAATGCAGGAATTCCGCAATCTTATGGTTATGTTCAACAATCCCCTTCTCGGATTGCTTATAGGTATTGTTATGACAGCGGTTATCCAGAGTTCATCCGCAACCGTCGGTATCCTGCAGGCACTCTCTCTTACGGGTGCGCTTTCATATTCAATGGCAATACCCATTATTATGGGTCAGAATATCGGTACCTGCATAACAGCTCTTATATCAAGCATAGGAGTCAATAAAAGCGCAAAAAGAGTTGCCGCAATCCACGTTTATTTCAATCTTATCGGCACAGCAATTCTTCTTGGTCTGTTC
>JAZRJH010000184.1:0-6453 GCA_045645685.1 Acutalibacteraceae bacterium | reverse complement strand
ATTTCGGGAACAATTATATGCTGGAAAACAACAGAGTTGACGGACTCGCCGCCGTTTTCCTTTTTAAGTTTCGCAGATGTTTCCTTGTACCATTCTATCTGTTCAGTGCGTACACGGTCATAATGTCTCGGTTCATCCTCGTCATAATCGCCTGAGTCAAATAACCAAAGATTGAATTTGACTTTATCGCTGTCAGATGAAAGAACGGGGATATTAAACGTTGCGCAGTTTTTGAAATTCATGCTGTCATCAACAGATATTACGCAAGAGAAAGTATTGTAATATTCCATAATATCTTTTCTTGTCATCGGTCCTGCCTCTGCATCGTGATTGCCGAAGGTTACGGCAACGGGAATGCTTCTTGATTCAAATATATTCATCAGAGCATTGATAAGCTTTTTTGTTTTTTCGGGATTCTCGTTGGGATGTGTATTATCACCTGTAAGTATAACAAGGTCAGGCTTCTCCACATCGCAGGCTTCGGCAATTACCCAAACCGATGCATCGAAATGCTTGTCATAATTTAGATGCGTGTCGGCAATATGCAGTATTTTAAGCTTGCCATCGGAATTGAATTTTATTGTTTTATCCGTAACATTCTGTGCGTTTGCAGGGTTAAAGTTTATGTTGGTATTTTCAGGTTCAATTTCAAAATATATTATTCCTGTTATCAGAATAACAACCGACACCAACAATGCTATTAAAAAAGTTTTCTTTATAATTTTCTTTGCCATTATTTCATCTCCCGATTTTCTTTTTTTAATTTATCAAATAATTTCATATTCAGCCTGCTCAACAAATCGGAATTTGTTTAACTGTTTTCGGAAATCCATTTTTTTGACCAAGTAAACAATGTTTCGGACATCAAATTGAAATCTATCGGTCCGCCATTTTTCAAATTCAAGAAGTTTTCAACAATGACCCGTTCATCAAAAGATACAGCTTGAAGCAAATCCTTCTGATGGCTGATATAGTTTCCAGTTTGTTCGAAAGCAATTGCCTGTACAACAAAAGAAGCCGATTTATACAGACCTTGCAAAATATCTTCGCTTTTTTCATGGAGCATATTGTGAACACATCCGTGGTATATATTACAGGCACCGATTTTGATTGCCCTATTAACAGCGCTTTCGTCAATAATAGCCATCACTTCGTCAAGACTTCCCTTGATTGGTGTGGTGTCATGACAAAACTGGAACAGGTCAGATGGCTCCCAATGCATAATTTCCTTCTTTCCTGAAAGGAAACCGCAAATCAGTTCCCTATGAGCTATGGTGTCCAGCATGTTATTATAAGTTTGAATATCCATAGCAGATAATTCATCCAAAATTACAACAATATCAATGTCGCTTGTTTCTGTTGCTTCGCCACGGCCATAACTGCCTTGCAAACCAACAAACCATACACGGTTTGCGAAAGTCTCATTTAATATCTGCAAGAAATTTTTTATCCAGGCAGTAATATCTATCATCTTAATCACCTCGTCAAATTCTTGTTTGTCTTAACAAACCTATCATATCACGGGAGGATTTTACTGTCAACTTAATGCTGTTACCGTATGCTCCGACAAACCTGTTGCAAAGAAACACTTTTGTGATATAATGTATCCATATATTTCAATGATGGGGCTGATAAAATGGTTCTTTTTCGTTTTTTGCTTGCATTGCTGACGGTTTTCGGAACGCTGTTTCCGAATGTCGGTCTGAATTTTGAATATAAGCATCTGCCGATTGAGTTTGAGGTTGAATCCGTGAGGGATATATACGTTCCTGCGGATAACAGCGCAAACGTTGTTGAATATCCATCAATCATAAAGCTCCGCTATCAGAAGAACGAAGCTGATAACGGCAAATTGCTTGCAACTTTTGAAAAGTGGGGAGATACATATCCCATATATGAAAGCAACGATGATGCCGAAACGTGGCAATACGTCTGCACGGTAAAAGATAACCTGAACGAAGGCTACTGGAATGAATGGATGCCGTTTCTTTATGAATTGCCTGCGGATATCGGTGATTTTGAAAAAGGCACAGTCATTCTTGCCGCAACGTCAATATACGGCGAAGGCATAACCGACAGCACGATAACCCTTTATTCGAGCAACGATGCGGGCAAATCGTTCAATGCTTTCTGCAACGTTGACAGGGCAGGCGGAATTGAATGGGGCGTATGGGAACCGTATTTAATCTATGAAGAAGAAACGGGCAGACTTTTCTGCTTCTATTCAGACGATTCTGACCCCGATCATTCGCAGAAGCTTGTTTATAAATACACAACCGACCTTGTTAACTGGAGCGAGAAGTTCGAGTGCGTTGCCTGCTCCGATTCTTCACTCAGACCGGGTATGGTTTCAATTGCAAAAATGGGCAACGGCGAATATTTAATGGCTTATGAGATGGTCGGTATTTTTATGAATCCGATTTATTGCAAGAGAACGACTTCTCTCGATGATTGGGGAGACGTTTCGTATTACGGCAAGATAGTTTCTGCAGGCGGCAAAACTTTCGGCTCATCTCCTTGCGTTGCGTGGTCACCCGTCGGCGGTGAATGCGGAACACTTATTGTTACAGGTCGACACGCCATCAGAGGCGAAAGTGACACGGGTGCGGATATGTTCATCAGCTTTGATTACGGCAAAACCTTTGCTCCGATTGATAATCCCATTCCGTATCAGACTGATGATCCTTTCGTAAAATGCGGTTACAGTCCGTCGCTCTTTTTCTCGGAGGACGGAACAACTCTTTACTACATTAACAATCCTCCGTGTTATGAATCAACCTACAAAATAACGGTTGCAAAAATCATAATTTCAGAGTGATATGAACGGTACGACGAAGCAGATAAGAGAAACGATTGGACTCATTAAACCGTCTTAACCGAGTTTTTTCGGAGGGACATTCCAGGATGTTATCATTATTCTATGTAAAAAACGCAGAAAGGTATAAGAGATGACAAGGAATCACATCCGAAATCCGTTGATATACATGGGTTTACAGATTTCACAGAGAATCGCAAAAATCCGATGTTTTTTTCAAGTCTCGCCATTCGGACTATCTTGAACAATCGAAAGAATCAGGTGGTTTTTGTTTTATGAAAGGTGTTGTTGTATGTATAAAAAACATTTGAGAAAAATCTTAATATGGTTTATTAAAGCATGTGCTGCGGGTTTGCTTTCGCTTGCAGTTTTATCTGTTGTTGCTTATTTTTATAATTATACGGGAATTCATATCACCAATCCGACAAAAGCAACAGATTACACTTGGATGCCTTATCAAAAAATGAACAACATGAAAGAAGGATTTTCTTTTGTTAAAATGGATATTAATGGTTTTAACAATACAGAGAATCTTGATCAGGATGTTGACATTCTTCTTATGGGAAGTTCCCATATGGAGGCTTATCAAGTTAATCAAAATGAAAACTGCGGATTTCTTCTTAATGAGTTTCTGCCTGAATATTCTACATATAATATCGGAATTTCAGGGCATACGATTTACAGAATAGCTGATAATATCGGGTCTGCATTAAATGAATATAAACCAGCAAAATATGTTATTATTGAAACTAACACTGTTCAACTTGATATTGATATGATGAACGCGGTGATATCAGGAGAATCAACGCCAATAAAATCACACGACAGCGGAGTGCTGTTTTATCTGCAAAAAATCCCTGCTTTTAAACCATTATACAATCAGCTTGAAAACTGGATAAAAACAAAAAACAACAATGAAGACAATGATATTCCGCAAGAAACAATTATCGCAGAAGAATACTGTGTTGTTTTTTCTGAATTCATGAAACTGATAAAGCAGGAAGCGGACAATCACGAAGTTGTACCGATTATTTTCTATGCCCCTAACGAACATATCTCAAAAGACGGCAATCTGATTTTTCAAACAGATAAAAAATATTCTGAACTCTATAAGGAAACTTGTGAAGCATCAGATATTGTTTTTATTGATATGTCAGATTCTTTTTTCGAATTATACAACAACGAGAAAAAGCTTGCGCATGGATTTTCGAATACTGCTGTCGGAGTTGGTCACCTGAACAAATATGGTCACAGAAAAACAGCTGAAATCCTTGTCGATGAAATACTCAGAATAGAGGGAAGATAATGTCGTTTACAGAATATAAGTTTTTTATTTTCTTTGCCGTTGTGTATGCTTTAATGTGGACTTCAAAAATTTTTTTGGCTAATAAGCAATATTTCACATCCGCAAACAAAGTTATACTCCTTATGTCAAGTTATGCATTGACGGCTTTGGTTGATTGGAGGTTTTGTATCAGTCTTTTCGCTGTTACAGTTGTGATTTATTTTGTTGCATTAAAAATATCCCGAAATACTCAAAACAACAAAATGGCACTGGCTATGGGCGTTTTTGTTATTCTTGCTCAACTCGGTTTTTTTAAATATTTCAATTTTTTCTCTCAATCAATAGGAACTATAATAGGACAAGATTTTGTGGCAATAAATCTTATTGCTCCCTTAGGTATTTCGTTCTATTCTTTTTCTGCAATCGGTTATATAATTGATGTTTACAGAAAGAAATACGCTGCAAATAAAAACTTTGTTGATGTTGCACTTTATATTTCTTTTTTTACAAAGCTTGTTTCAGGTCCAATTGTCAAACCTGAAAAATTCTTTGATCAGCTTGACGCAGGACATTGTGTTTCACTGAAAAATCTGGAAACGGGTATTCAGATAGTTGTTCTCGGAATGTTCAAAAAAATGGTTCTTGCCGACAACTTATCTGTATTTGTAAACGATGTTTTCGGAGCACCGAAAGCCTTTGATTCGGTAACGATTCTGTTGGCGATGATTTCATATTCGTTGCAGATTTATTTTGATTTTTCGGGATACTCCGATATTGCTATAGGTTTCTCGAAGATTCTCGGGTTCGATTTTGATAAAAACTTTGATTTGCCTTATGTTTCTCTGAATCCTACAGAATTCTGGAAACGCTGGCATATCAGTCTTTCTCAATGGCTTCAGGAATACTTGTACATCTCACTCGGAGGCAACCGGAAAGGCAAATTCAGAACATACATAAATTTGATTCTTACCATGCTTATAGGCGGATTATGGCACGGTGCAAATTATACATTTATTGTTTGGGGTGGAATAAACGGTCTGGGCTTGGTTATACACAAATTGTTTCGCAATGTAAAGAAAAAGAAATCCGAGACCATTATTGCAAAAGCATTCGCATCATTTTGTTGCTTCTGCTTTGCAACATTCACATGGGTCTTCTTCCGTGCAGAGTCATTCGGAAATGCTATGGATATGTTTATCGGTTTGAAACAAACCGAAGGAATAAGACAGATTTACACGTGGATCTTTGTGGCTGTCATTTTTGCAATTGCTGAAATTGCTTTTGCAGTTTTAAAAAGAAATACAAGCAACGGTAAAGTTTGTGCTGAATATCCGATTCTTGATTTGACCAAAATTTCGGGATTAACTATGTTCATTATCTTTGCAGGAATAATAGTTCTGTTTGCGTATATCGGAAATACAGCATTTATATATGGTAATTTTTAAATTCAGATGTTATTCAGCTATATAACAAGTATGAATATATGTGCAATGGGCAAAGCAAAAATGCAAATCTTGTGTAGGTTTGTACTGTTTGCCAAATATATAAAACAGCAGTTTTGTAATTAATGTAAACCAAAAACAAATGCTTGCCGACAGAAATCTCTGTTGACAAGCATTTTTGTTATCCGAATATTTTTAAAATCAGGGCAACTATTTTGCCGATTGTATTGTTGATAATTACATTGTATGTCCAGGGTGAGATGAAATCAATCGGACCGAATCCGCCTTTTTCTCCCGTGAGTTCTGTGTAGGTTTTTGAATAGATTTCGGGATTTCTCGGGTCGTCTTCGTCAACAACAATCATTTTAACGTGTCTTGTTGCGCTTCCCATTCCGTATGCTTTCCAACCGAAGGAAGCGTTGTAACCGAGAATGATTCCTTCATCGGTTTTGCCGTAAAAACTGTTGGTGTGGTCGTGACCGAAGAATGCGGCAACGATGTCGCCCTTTTCAACCCAGCTTTCATACTGTCTGTTGGTTTCATCGCCCGTGGGGTTAGGATATTCATAGAAATTTCCGCCCATATGTTTATCAGGGTCAACAATTTTATATCCGTCGGGAGTGAATGTTGCATTCTCTGTTCCGAACGGAACCTCTTTCAGTATTGAATTAATCTGTCTTACGGGTATATGTTCAAACACATAAGACGGAACGGGAACTCCGCCGTTTTCTGCTTTGAGTTCATCACTCTTTGATTCATACCACTTGATCTGTTCTTCGCTTACGCCGTCATAATCACCGTTCGCATCTTTTGAATGAGTGTCCATAAGGTAAACGTTAAAAATCAAATCTCCGTCAGCGGAATATACGGGAAGATTGTATGTGCCTGCATCGCATCCGTTTTCGTCGGCA
>JAZRJH010000183.1:0-9314 GCA_045645685.1 Acutalibacteraceae bacterium | reverse complement strand
CGAACCGTCGACCTCTAGCGTGACAGGCTAGCGTTCTAACCAACTGAACTACCGGGCCATTTGGTGGGAACAACAGGGCTCGAACCTGTGACCCTCTGCTTGTAAGGCAGATGCTCTCCCAGCTGAGCTATGCTCCCACATCGGCGTCGCTTTGGTCAAGCGACATGACGTATAATACACCACTTTTCAGAAAATGTCAACCCCTTTTTTAAAAAAATTTTAAATTTTTTCAAAAATTTTTTTAGTTCTTTTCGGGAATTACTTTTTGACAATTTTCTTTGCCTGTCAGAAACGTTATTTCTCTATACATTATATATATCGGTCATATTAACACCTGTTTTTTATGTCTGATTATTGACATTCACGATTTGAGGATATATAATTATCGAAGAAAAAAATTTAAAAAAATCACATGAACGGAGAAAATTAATATGAAAAAAATAATTTCCGTATTAATTATTTTGGTTTTAATTTTAAGCGGATGCAGCAGTTCAAAAAAGGTTGAAATCAAGAATAACAACTGGGAATTTTCACGTATTACAGAAAAAGTATCAGATGATGCAGTTTACTCTTCGGAAGAAAACAAACTCAAATTTCCCGAAGCAAAAGTTACTGACATAAAATTAACCGCTGACAAGAGCACCATCACAATCACAGACAGCGCAACAGATGAATCATGGACTCTTGAATATGAAGAAAGCAAAACAGCAACAACAAACAACACCCAAGGTCGAATTTATGATGTTTACTACAAAAACGGTGAACAATATCTTAAGGGATATGCAACAACAGGTGTTTCAAACACGAACGATGTGAGCATGGATTATTATCTCATAATCACAATCGGTGAAAACAGTCTTTATTTCATCGACACTCTTGATTAATAATATGAAAAGTCGGCAAGGATTATTCCCTGCCGACTTTATTTTTTTATATTTCAGCGTCGTGAAGCCAGATATATTTCCCGTCTTCATTACGGGTTGTCTGAAGCCACGGGTCATCATCAAGATGCCTTATCATCCAGCAAGTATACATCTGGAATCCGGGGGCAACAGACTGCGGATGAAGTGCGCCTCCGGGAATTGCAGAAAAGCTGTTATCAACACTCTTGAAAACTTCGTCACCGACAAAGCTTGCACCGAAGCCTTCGGGTCGGTCAAATTTGAAATAATAACACTCGGGCTGAGGATGTCTGTGCGGAAGATATCCCGACCAGTTCCCTTTATCATTGAGCACTTCACCGAGAACCATATTTGAATAAGGAGCAATATCCTTATCGATAATGGTGTTTACACGGCGTTTGGCGACGTTGCCGAACTTACCGAGACATGAATATCCCCAAGGTGCATCCTCGGGTCTGTAGAGTCTGGAATCGAAAACAGAGCTGTTCTTTGTGCACTGAACGAGAATTTCGGAATCTTCCTGTGCAACAACAGAAATGTTGCAATCAGAACAGGCATGGACAGCAAACGGCCCTTCCGTAAATACGCTTTCACGGCTTACGGTTTCTGAAATGTTTTCACAACCGAAACTGATTTTACCTGAAAGAAGAAGAACTGCGATTTCTTCGCCATGACGGCAGAAATCACGCTTCTCCCCTGCTTTCATGCGATAGACTCTGACATCCATCATCATCTCGCTGTAATCATTATCATAGGTGCAAAGTATTTCTTCTCCATTGATATCAAATTCAGGATAACCGAATAACTTTCCCATAACGAACCGCCTTTCTTACTCTGCAAGTTTTCTTATTTCAGCAGAAGTGAATCTGTATTTCTTTTCGCAGAAATGACAGTCAACTTCCGTAAAAGGATCTTCAGCCATTTCAGCAAGACCTTCTTTGCCCATTGTGAGAAGAGCCTTGGTAACCCTCTCTCTTGAGCAGTTGCATTTATATTCAGGATTTGAAGTATCAAGAATTTCAAGGTCAAAAGTTTTGAGAACGCTGCGACAGATTTCCTCGGGAGTCATGCCGCTTGTGAGCATCTGTGTGACGGAAGGAATGCCTTTTATGCATTCTTCAACCTGATCGATTGTGTCATCAAGAGCAGTAGGAAGCAGCTGAATAATGAATCCGCCCGCTGCCTGAATGGACAAATCAGGATTAACAAGAACACCGAGTGCGCACACGCTCGGAAGCTGCTCACTTGTTGCAAAGTAGCTTGTTATATCTTCTGCGATTTCGCCTGAAATGATGGGAATCTGACCGATATAAGGTTCTTTCATTCCGAGATCCTTCATAACAGTCAGAGTGCCGTCTGTACCGACTGCACCCGCAACATCAAGTTTTCCTTTGTTGTTGAGCGGAATTTCAACAACAGGATTTGCAACATAGCCTCTGACATTTCCTTCGCTGTCCGAAACAGCTATAAGAGATCCTGCAGGGCCGTTGCCGTTGAGACGGAGAGTTACGCTGTGGTCTTTTCCTTTGAGAACAGCACCCATCATTGAAGCAGCTGTGAGAAGTCTGCCGAGAGCCGCAGATGTTACAGCGGAAGTCATGTGGATTTTTTCCATACGGTTGATTATATCCGTACTGTCAATCGCAATAACGGTAAGGGTGCCGTCTTTTGATATCATTCTTACAAGTTCACTCATATTATCACTTCTTTCTTGCCAAAAATACTGCTCTTTCGCTGTCGGGTTTCACATCTTCGGTTGTCATATCATCATAGATTCCGACAACTTCAAACCCGCTTTCTTCGAGCCACAATTTTATATCATCAAGTTCATATGCCTTCTCCGTGAAATTCTCGGAAGCACGATAATAAACGCCATCCTCTTCCTCAAAAAAATCAAGAGAAATTTCAACGCTGTTGTCATCGGGATTATAACTGTTCTGCCATGCACAGAAAACACCGTCAGGCTCAAAAACAAATGCATTATCTCCGAGAATATTCTTATGCTTATAGATTGTGTTCACATCAAAAGCAAAAGCTCCGCCTTTGTTCATGAAAAGAGAAACTTTTTCAAACGTTTTCTTTACATCATCAGCACCGTCAAGGTGATTGATTCCGTCAAGAACACAAACAGCACAGTCGATTGTACCGTAAAGGTCAATTTCCTGCATATTCTGATTAAGCAAAAGAATATGTCTGCCTGTTTCAAACATTTTCTGCTGAGCAACATTCAGCATTCCGATGCTGCTGTCAACACCGATAACATCAAAGCCTTTTTCTGCCATTTCAAATGACATATTCCCCGTGCCGCAACCAAGATCAAGAAGAATCCCTTCATTTGTTCCGCACATGGAAAGAAGCCTGCAAAAATAATCTGCACGCTTCTTATACTCAACATTATCGGTCAGCAAGTCATAATAATGGGAAAAATCATCGTATGACATTACTCTTCTTCCATCCTTTTGAAAACAACTTCGTATCCGTTGCAACCGTACTGAAGAGAACGGTTTACACGGCTGATTGTTGCCGTGCTTGCACCGGTTTCAGACACTATTTCGTTATATACTTTTTTATCACGAAGCATCTTTGCAACAACTATTCTCTGCGAAATTGATTTAATTTCGGTTACTGTGCAAAGGTCTTCAAAAAAATCGTAGCACTCCTCAAGAGTTTCAAGATTGAGAATTGCCTCGAAAAGAAAATCCACGTTTGCATCCTTGAATTTTGCGCTCATTTCAGAACCGCCTTTCATTTACTTTTATGCTTTAACATTTTAACACACGAAAAGAAAAAAGTAAATAGTTAATTAGTAAAAAAATTAAAAGAAAGAATTATGATTATGCTTTGGATAACCATAAAAGGAACAACCGTTATAAATGCCGTTCTGAAAATAACATCGGAAATTTTTTTGCCGTCTCTCTGCGCTTTCCAGATAACGCAAATAAACTCGGTAATAAGATAAGGAAACGTTCCGATTAACAATACATTAAAAGGTGTGCAGAGCTCGGGGTAAAAGCATCCTGCAAACACAACAGAACAAACAGCCGTCAGGATAACCGCCGCAAGGGGCAGGAGCTTTGATTCAGAAAAACGGTCAAAAATGCACTTGACCGCAAGCACAAAAACAAGCATAAAAACGGTTGAATATATCGCCGCAAAGCGAGAACCGAGAAGCACAAAAACCATAGGAAGAATATTATAGAAAATTCTTTCGATTCTGTCGCAGAGAAAAGAATTGATATCCTTGTTTTTTCGCTCGCTTATCATTGAATAAAGATTCACTCCGACTGTTCCGAGTGCAAAGAATGCACAGATAACAGGCATAATTTTTTCAATGGAATCAGGAAGTGAACGAATGCCGTTCATAGCGATTGATTCATTATATTTTTCAATAAATTCAAACCTTATGCAATAGGTCAGAGCAAGACCGAATCCGCCGATTGCACCGAGAGTGAATTCCATTATTTTCCAGCCGTCAACAAGATTTTTATCGCTGAGTTTTCCGAGAATATATTTTCCGTTTTTCATAGGAAACAACGAAAGTTCATAGAATTTTATTGCAACATACCAACCGATTGCGCCGAAGAAAAATCCGCCTGCAATCATAGAGAGCGCAAAGTTATCTCCCTTAACAACAGCGAATGCAATCATCGCAATAAGCAATGCGAGATTGCTTCCCCACTCTTCACGACGGGTAAGAGAATAGAAAATTCTCGGATAAATTCCCTTTTCCTTGTCATAGGGTTGATTGAAGATCTGATACCCGATTTGCTGAACAATCGGAACGATAATTATAAATATGATTATATCACGGAAAGAGTAGATATTACCGCTCATTGAAGCGAGCGAAACCGCTATGAATCCACCGCAGATTGAAAACCACAATGCTCCTTTGAATGCAAGGCCGAAGCGTCCTTTGCGCGGATTACAGTCAGGCTTTCCCCTATGAAGCACCATGCCGATTGTTTCACCGTAAGGTTCGGTTCCGCCAAAGGTCATACCCATAAGACCTGCCGCCGCAGGAATCCAGAAATTTTCTCTGATTCCGCCGCCGGAAAACCATGCGAGAGCTAGACCGATAAATGCGCCCGGAAGCATTGCTCCTTTTTCGCCTCCGATAACCGTGCCTCTCATACCCCATGCATAGCTTGCGGCAAGAGTTATGAACAATATGCAGATAATCGCTTCGGAAACGCCCATGAACACTCATCTCCTTATTTCGTTTTTCTCAATTATATCATTGTTTTTTGAAAAAATATACAGTTTATTGACATAATTTTCATTTCCCACTTGCACAGTTGCAACGAAAAGTATATAATAGGTGTAATATTCTATCGAAAGTGCGGTTTTTTTATGATTGATTCGCAAATCAAAGCTCTGATTTTATATGCCGTCGAAAACGGTCTTATTGAAGAAAGCGACAAAGTTTACTGCACAAATGCAGTTATGTATCTTCTTAAAAAAGATGAATATGACAGTTCATGCAAAGAAGCAAGCGGAGAAATAAATGTTATTCTCGATGCTCTTTGCGACTATGCTGTTGAAAAAGGAATAATCGAAGATTCCATTGTTTACCGTGACCTTTTTGATACTGCAATCATGGGCGTACTCACTCCCAGACCGTCTCAGGTTATCGATAAATTCGGCAAACTCTATTCCGAATCACCCGAAAAGGCAACCGATTATTACTATAAACTCAGCGGCGATACCAACTATATCCGCCGTGACAGAATGGACAAAATTGTTAAATGGCAGCATGACGGAGATTACGGCACGATTGATATCACCGTTAATCTTTCAAAACCCGAAAAAGACCCGAAAGCAATTGCAGCGGAAAAAAATGCACCGCAGTCGGGTTATCCCAAATGTCAGCTCTGCCGTGAATGTGAAGGATATGCAGGAAGAGTCAACTTCCCAGCAAGACAAAATCACAGAATTATTCCGATAACAATCGACAATTCAGGCTGGTTCATGCAATATTCACCTTATGTTTATTATAACGAACATTGCATCGTTTTCAACGGAAAACACACTCCGATGAAGATCGACAAAGCAGCTTTCTCAAAGCTCCTTGAGTTTGTCAATCTCTTCCCCCATTATTTTGTGGGTTCGAATGCAGATCTGCCCATCGTAGGCGGTTCAATCCTGAGCCACGAACATTTCCAGGGCGGCAGATATGAGTTTGCAATGGAGAGAGCTCCCATTGAGAAAAAGGTTGAATTCAAAGGCTTTGAAGATGTTGAAGCAGGTATTGTAAAATGGCCTATGTCAACAATACGCCTTCTTTCCGATTCACCCGAAAAGCTCGTTGACCTTGCCGACAAAATTCTTGGTGCATGGCGTGAATATTCAGATGAAAGCGCCTTTGTTTTTGCATATTCAGATGACACACCCCACAATACAATCACTCCTATCGCAAGACGCAGAGGTGACAAATACGAGCTCGATCTCGTACTTCGTAACAACATCACAACAGATGATCATCCCATGGGTGTTTATCATCCCCATGCAGAACTTCATCATATCAAAAAAGAAAACATCGGTCTGATTGAAGTTATGGGTCTTGCCGTTCTTCCGCCCCGACTCAAAGATGAGCTTGAAGCTGTTGCAGATGCAATTATCAGCGGAAAAGATCTTCGCGAAAATGCACTCACCGCATCCCATGCAGATTGGGCAGAAGAATTTATTGCCCGTTATTCTGACATCAACGCCGAAAATGTTACAGACATTATCCGTGCAGAAGTCGGAAAAGTTTTTGCAACCGTTCTTGAACATGCAGGTGTATTCAAGCGTGACGAAAACGGATTTGCCGCATTCATGAGATTCATTGAATCCGTGTAATGCCGACACACTTACGGAATAAGCACCGCAAGGTGTTAAATATGAAAGGAGTTATTCCCATGAAAAAAATTCTCGCACTCCTCCTTGCTGCTGCACTTCTTTTCAGCTTTGCAGCATGCGGTAAGGAAGACACAACACCCGAAGAAAGCACAACAGCAGCAGAAGATGTAGTTGAAGACACAACAGCAGCTCCCGTTGAAGAAGACACAACAGCAGCACCTGTTGAAGAAGACACAACCGCAGCTCCCGTTGAAGGTGAAACAGAAGTTGCTCCCGTTGAGGGCGAAACAACGGTAGTTGAAGAATCAACAGCTCCCGCAGCTGCTCCCGCAACAGCAGAAGAAATCGTTGCTTACTACAATGATGCTGTTAATAAGGCATATGCAGCAAAGGTTGGCTTCAACAAGGAACGCTACACAGACAACGAAACTCTCAATGCAGGTTTCCTTCTTAAGACATTCGGCGACCTTGTATACTCATTCATGGGTATCGGTGCGGAAAACAAGTACACAATGGATGTAACAAAGGGTCAGTGGGAAAGCGACGTTCCTCACCACTATCTCAGAAAGAGCACTCTTTCAACAGCTGACATCACAAAGGCTACTTGCACAGAAAACAACGGCAAGTACACAATCAAGTTCAATGTAAAGCCCGGTAACAGCAAGGCTTCAAAGAACGAATCATACAACAACTCCCCCATCGACAAGTGCGGTATCTGCGTTGGCGATCTTGACAAGAGCTACTTCGACCACAAGACTGCTCCCGTTATCTATGCAGCAGTCGGTCAGGTTGTAAGCGGTGCAGTTATTGAAGAAAGCTACAACAACGCAACAATCGTTGCAGTTATCGATGTTGCAACAGGCCATCTTGTAAGCCTTACAGTTGAATACGACATCAACGTTGTTATCGACACAGCAGGCGGCGGTAACGCAACAGGTTCAGCTCACATCTTCTACAAGAACTTCAAGTATTAATTTCATACTTAACCATGCAGCCGAAGGCAAGTCCTTCGGCTGTTTTTTATTTGTATTTCATACAAATGCAGGTTTTATTTATTGTGCAATATACACATACATTTTTCACATTAAAAATTCAAAGTTGTTGCAGTCTACGATTTTTTTCGCCACTTTTTTTTACTTGCAAATCGTTGTTGACTTTGTGTTCTCTTTTATATATAATATATAGAACTTATAGTGTATAAGTATTCGCAAAAAGCATATTCCGTCAAGGAAAGCTGTTCAGAAAAAGGAGAAATCAGCATGAAAAAAATCACAATCACAGACGCTACGCTCAGAGAGTGCGCGCGCAAGGGTGACATCGCTCTCAGTTTCAAGGAAAAACTTGAAATAGCAAAGCTGCTCGATAAGCTCAACATTGATGTTATCGAATCAGCTCCGATTACTGACGAAAAAATTGATTCACTCGTTTTGCGCACTATAAGTCCCCTCCTAAAGAACAGCATTCTATCATGTCCCGTCGGCAGCACAGTTGAGGAAGCAGACAGAGCAATGAAATCCATTGCAGGTGCAAAGAAGCCCAGACTTGTTGTTTCCCTTCCTGTGTCGGCAGTTCAGATGGAATATTTCTATCATAAGAAACCTGCTCAGATGCTCGAACTCATCGGTTCACTTACCGCTCATTGTGTTTCACTTTGCAGCGATGTCGAGTTTGCTGCAGTTGATGCAACAAGAGCAGAGAAAGAATATCTTTTTGAGGCAGTCAGAGTTGCAATCGAAAACGGTGCAAAAACCGTCACTCTTTGCGACACGGCAGGCGCCTTCCTTCCCCGTGAATTTGTTTCGCTCATCAACGAACTTTATGAAGCAGTTCCTTCCGTCAGGGATATCACTCTCGGCGCTGAATGCAGCAACGCTCTTGATATGGCAAACGCTTGTGTGTTTGCCTGCATCGGCGAAGGCGCAACACAGATCAAAACCTGTGTTGGCAGCGAGGCTATGACAGACCTTGAGCAGGTTATGAAAGCTCTTCAGGTCAAGGGGCACACTCTTGATGTAAGCTATTCCGTAAATTCAATGGCAATCAACCATTCAGCAAATCAGATTCTTCGCATGACAAGTGAAACACACAAGAATCTTGCAGCATCAGAAGGTGCAGGCGAATACGGCAGCACCGTTCTTCTCGATGATACAGCTGATATTTCAAAAGTCAGCAATGCAATTGTTTCTCTCGGATATGAACTTTCCGAAGACGATACAGCAAAAGTTTATGAAGCATTCAGAAATGTTTCCGTCAAGAAGCAGGTCGGTTCAAAAGAACTTGATGCAATCATCGCAAACGTTGCTCATCAGGTTCCCCCCACATACAAACTTCAGAGCTATGTAATCAATGCAGGAAATGTTATCTCTTCAACAGCTAACATTATTCTTGAAAAAGGCAACAGAACTCTCAAGGCAGTATGCATGGGTGACGGTCCGATTGATGCCGCTTTCCACACAGTCGAGCAGATTATAGGCCACCACTACGAACTGGATGATTTCCAGATTCAGTCCGTTACCGAAGGCCGTGAAGCAATGGGTGAAGCGCTCGTCAAGCTCCGTCCAAACGGTAAACTCT
>JAZRJH010000182.1:0-6533 GCA_045645685.1 Acutalibacteraceae bacterium | reverse complement strand
CGCATGAAGCAGGGCAAGACCGACTCTTTCGGCATGTTCAAGATTTTCGTCAAGGAAATATCCGTAAAGTAAAGGGTCGATATGAGATAAATCAGTCATAGTTAAACCTCTTTCATTTTGATACTCTCACATCTGCGCCGTGAGAGAAAAACAATGAGCACCATCGGGAGATGTCGTCATCGGTTGCATTTTTGTGAATATATGCCTGTTTTCTGCCGATTTTTTCCGCCTTGCCGATTCCGAGCGAATGATAGGGCATGATTTCGGCATATCTGAAAAAGTCCTTGTTTTTATTCAGAAAATCAGCAAGCAACTTTATATCTTCATCGCTGTCGTTGCAATCGGGAATGAGCGGAAGCCTTATGATGATATCCGCTCCCCTGCTGAAAAGATACTGAAGATTGGATAATATATGTGCATTGTCGGCACCCGTTAATTCACGGTGGCGTGAAGAATCGATGCATTTGATATCAAAAAGGAATGTTGCTCCGATATCGGCTGTTTTTTCGTAAAAATCACGGCTGCCGATTCCGCAGGTTTCAACCGCAACCGAAATTCCCGATTCTTTTGCAAGAGAAAGAAGTTCAAGGGTGAATTCAGGCTGATACGAAGGTTCGCCGCCCGTAACCGTAAGACCGCCGCCCGATGTTTCATAGAACATCTTATCCTTCATAACTTCGCTGATAATTTCGTTTGCCGTCATTTCCTTGCCGATAATTTCGTTGGCATTGTTGAAACAGACTGCGGTGCATTTTCCGCATCGGACACAGTTTTCACGCTGAATGCGGAGAATTGAGTTTTCGTTTATCCTTGCATTGCAGATATCATAACATCTGCCGCACGATGAACATTTTGAACTGTCAAAAGAAAGGCAGGGATTTTTTTCAATGCTTTCGGGATTATGACACCAGACACATCTGAGCGGACATCCCTTAAGAAACACGCAGGTTCGGATTCCGTCACCGTCGTGGATGCAGAATTTCTGGATATTAAAAACAATTCCCGATTTCATCAAGCGTTTCAGCTTCCTTATCCTTAACGGGATAACCCCGTCAGATTTATTTCTGAAAACATTTTAATATAAAAAGCAAAAAAAGTAAATATTATTACGCTGAATATATAATCAGGTGTTGTAAAATGTTCAAAAGAGATTTATAATCAGAATTAACATCTTAATTAACGGAGACAGCAATGAATATTATACAGACTCTTATTTCCTATCTTTTTATTGCGGCAACATTTTTATCTTCAGTTTTTTCATGGGGTGATTCATCAATGATACCGTTCACAAATGACTACAAAATTCCCGAAACCATCCCCGAATACACGGTTATTTCAAACGATGTTAAATCCGAATGGACTGCAAAATGGATATGGGACAAAGAAAATATGACCGAAAAGAATGTATGGATGTGCCTTAACAAAAAAGTCACTCTTGAAAATGTGCCTGAAGAACTTATCGCACACATTTCCGCCGATTCAAAATATTGGCTCTGTATCAACGGAGAAACCGTTGTTTTTGAAGGCAATGTCAAACGCGGCGCAGACAAAAACAGCGGATATTATGACAGCGTGGACATTGCGCCCTATCTCAAATCAGGAAATAACTCGATTTCCGCACTCGTCTGGTTCTGGGATAATGAAACAAGCTATTCCTATTGCAGCAGCGGTCAGGGCGGATTCATTTTTGAAGCCGTAAGCGATGAAATTTCCATAATATCCGACAAAAGCTGGAAGGTAAAAAGAAACCCTGCTTATATTGACAGTCCGCTTTATCCCCCTAACTACAGACTTCCCGAATACAGCATCTATTTTGATGCAAGAAAAGATATGGGCGATTGGACAAACGAATCATTTGACGACTCTTCATGGAAAAATGCAACCGAATATGCCCTTGGCGGTGAAGGTGTTTACGGAAAACTTTATGCAAGAGGAATACCGTTTCTCAAGGATTACGGTCTGAAAGAATACGAAAACTCAGAAGAATACGAAAATTATACCGTCAGAAAACTTTTCGGCGAAAAAATCACGGTTGATATTCCCTATAATGCACAAGTCACTCCCTATCTTAAAATCGTTGCTCCGAAGGGCAAAAAAATCCGTATAACAACCGAAAATACCCTTATCGGCGCAGTTTCAACAACATATGTCACCAAAAAAGGCGAACAGGAATTTGAAGCTTTGGGATGGTTCAACGGCGAACATATTACTTACAAAATTCCGAGAGGTGTTAAAATCATTTCTCTTGAATACCGTGAAACGGGCTATAATTCGTCATTCAGCGGCGATTTCAGATGCGACGACGAGTTCCTTAATTCTCTTTGGCAAAAATCGCTCCGCACACTCTATGTAACCATGCGCGATAATTTCATGGATTGCCCCGACAGAGAAAGAGCTCAATGGTGGGGCGATGTTACAAACGAAATGTTCATGACCATGTATTCCATGGACAGCAATTCCTATCTGCTTTATCAGAAAGGCGTCAACGCCATGCTCTCCCATGTTGACGAGTCAAAGGTGCTTCAGACGGTTGTTCCCATCAGCGGCGACTATTTTGAGCTTCCTATTCAGCAGCTTGCAGGAATCACGGGTTTTTATACTTATTATGAATATACGGGCGACAAAGCGTTCCTTGAAAAGATTTATGACGCTTCTCTCGACTATCTGAAGCTCTGGGAAATCGGCGAAAACAACCTTGTTATCCACAGAGGCGGTTCATGGGATTGGGCTGACTGGGGAAGCAAGGAAGATATGACCGCCATAGAAAATGCATGGGTTTATTCCGCACTCACCGCCATGGAAAAAGCGGCTGCAGCAATCGGAAAAACCGAAGATATTCCGTTCTTCACACAAAGAAAAAATACAATTGAGCAGGGTTACAAATCACTCTGGACAGATGAAGGTTACAAAAGCGATGATGCAAATGACCCTGACGACAGAGCAAACGCCCTTGCGGTATTATCGGGTCTTGCAGCAAAAGAGCAATACGGCGTTATCACAAATGTGCTGAAAACAACGGAAAATTCAAGCCCCTATATGGAATATTATGTTCTTGAAGCTCTTTGCAAAATGGGAGAATATGACGCCGCAAAAGAAAGAATCAAGAGAAGATACAATGACATGATGTGCGAGGATTACTCAACTCTCTGGGAATTCTGGGAATCATGGCGAGGCACAATGAATCATGCGTGGAGCGGCGGTCCGCTTGTTATTATGAGCAAGCATTTCGCAGGCATCGCTCCCCTTGAAGCAGGATATGAGAAAGTTAAAATTGATCCCCAATATTCAGTTTCGCAGAGCATGAACTGTACCGTTCCGAGCGTAAAGGGATTAATCACTCTTGATTATAAGAAAAACGGCGATGATTATGTTATCAATCTCACCGTTCCGCAAGGATTGAATGCTGTTTTATATGCGCCTTCAGATGCAGTTATCAGCATCAATTCAGAACTTTATTATCGAAACGGCGGATACACAAACGGAATCGGCAATGTTGAAATCATTGAAAAAGATATATAAATCACGAAAGAGTATCAGTTATGATTGAAAAATTTGAACTTCAGACCGATGTTCTTGTGCTCGGAAGCGGACCTTCGGGTTTTGCGGCGGCATATACTGCTGCAAAAAACGGTGCAAAAGTTATCCTTGTTGAACAAAGCGGTGACATCGGCGGAATCTCCACATCGGGTCTTATGAGTCATTGGACAGGAAGCTGTGAAAGTCCGCTGTATTTTGAAATTCTGAAAAGAAGTTCCGAAAAAAACGAGGGCAGGTTCAGAAACAAAATCACCAATCTTATCGACCCCGAAAAGCTCAAGACACTTTATCTTGAAATGCTTTATGAAGTCGGATGCAAAGTTTTGCTTTATACTTTTGCGGAAGATGCAATCTGTGACGGCGATAAGATTCTCGGCGCAACCGTTATCAACAAATCGGGCAAAACGGATATCTTTGCAAAAATAACGATTGATGCTACGGGTGACGGCGATATTGCCGCAAGAGCAGGCGCGGAATTTATTCTCGGCAGAGAAAGCGACAACAAAATGCAGCCTGCAACTCTGATGTTCAAGGTCGGCGGTGTTGACTGTGAAAGAGCAGTATTTTTAGGCTCGTTTGAATCAACTTATGACACACCGAAGGGTGAACTTCAGGCTCTTGCAAAAGAACATATTCCCTACCCTGCAGGACATATTCTCACCTATGAAACAACCCTTGACGGAGTGGTTACTTGCAACATGACCAACGCCGTTGATATTGACGGCACATCCGCTGATGATCTTACAAAAGCGACTCTCACCTGCCGCAGACAGATGGATGATATCATAAAATATCTGCGCGAATTTGTTCCCGGATATGAAAACTGCTTTATTCTCAGCTCCGCATCACTTATCGGAATCCGTGAAACAAGGCATTTCAAGGGCAAATACACTCTCAATGAGCAGGATATTCTTGAAGCAAAAGTTTTTGATGATTATGTTGTGAAGGATGCCTATTTCAACTTTGATGTTCATAACATCACGGGCGCAGGGCTTGACAAAACGGGTGTGCAGAAGCATTTCTCACAAACAAAAGGCTACACTATTCCTTATCGCTGTCTTATCCCCGAAGTCAAAGAAAATCTGCTTCTTTGCGGCAGAAATATTTCGGGCACACACATGGCACATTCCAATTTCAGAGTGATGCCCATATGTGTAGGAATCGGCGAAGCGGCAGGTGTTGCGGCTTATATTTCCGCATCGCAAAACCGCAATCTCAATGATATTGATGCAAAAGAAATCAGAGAAATCATCGGGATATAAAAAAATATAATTCAGGAGAAATATTTATGATTTACGGATCTGTTTATGTTATTTTCAAAAAATTAATCAGCCTTATTTCGGCAATTATGCTTCTTGTTGTCGGTGCGGATGAAAAAAATCTTCCCTTGCCCGACGGCGCTGAAATCACGGCCAAAAACACCTATGTTCTTTTTGATTATCAGATAACATCGCAGGGTGTTACAAACGACGGAGAATATTTCTATTTCAGCGGAAATGAACATATCGGCAGAGCTGATATCGAATCAGGCGAAATAACTCTCATAAACACAAACGCCATTCCCGAAGAACTTCAGGAAAAGGGATGCAATCACATCGGCGGACTCAGTTATTATAACGGCTATGTCTATGCCGCAGTTGAAGACGGTCCCGATTATCTCAATTCATTCATTGTTTTATACAATGCAGACACACTTGAATATTCGGGCAAATATTATGCTCTGCCCCATGAATTACACATTGAAGGCGTGCCCTGGTGCGCAGTTGATGTTGAAAGAAATTATCTTTACACCGCAGAATGGAGCAATGCAACCGTTCTGAATGTTTTTTCGCTTGACGATATGAGTTTTGTGAAAACCGTTCCCCTTTCCGAGCCGATTGACAGAATTCAGGGTGCAGAAATGTTTGACGGAAAACTCTATATGTCCTGCGATGAAGAAAACGATATGAAGCGAATTTTCACCCTTGATGTTGAAACGGGCAAGGTTGAAGAATGCTTCAGAAGAAACATCGGCAAAGGATTTGAAGCAGAAGGCATGACTGTTTTTGCAGACGGAAACGGCGAACCCGTTATCTGTGTTCTCGACAGAGGCGAACGCCGAAAGAGTTCAAATCTTACTTTCTATAACTTAACATTCTGAAAAATTAAAAATAATAATTATTTTTCATATTTGGTATTGTCTAATACAAAAAAAGTGATATAATGCAGTTATCAAAAATAACGGAGGTTATTTATTATGGATAAGAAACTCAGAATCGGCGTTTTTGGTGCGAGAAGAGGCTGCGGTATTTCGCAGGGTCTCACTCTCACCGACAAAGCATATATCAGCGCAGTTTGTGACTATGATGAATCAACATATGAAAATATCAAGAAATATTGCTGCGAAGAAACAAAATTTTATACTGACTTTGATGAATTCATCAACAGCGGTATGGATGCGGTTGTTCTTACAAACTTCTTCCATCAGCATGCAAAATATGCAATCATCGCTCTTGAAAAAGGCATTCATGTTCTGAGCGAAACAATGCCCGCAGTTACTATGGCTGAATGCGTTGCAATCTGCCGTGCAAGCGAAAAGAGCGGCGCAATCTATATGCTCGCAGAAAACTATGCTTACTTTGCAGTTATCAGCAAGCTCACCGAAATTTATCAGAGCGGAACTCTCGGCGAAGCTCTCTACTGCGAAGGTGAATATGTTCACCCCATGAGCCACGAAGAATATGTTCATTACACTCCCACAACAACTCATTGGCGTGCACAGATGCCTTCAGGCTTCTATCTCAGCCACTCATTCGCTCCCCTTATGAGAGTTACTAACGATATCCCCGTTTCCGTCAATGCAAGAAGCATTTATACCGACGGTATGCGTCAGGAACGTGAAGGCGAACCCATCAAAGACGTTGCTTCAATCATGCTCTGCACAATGAGCAGAGGCGCAGTTGCAAGAATCACAGGCTGGGCAAAATTCGGCGGTCACGGCAACTGGTACCGTTTCG
>JAZRJH010000181.1:0-15816 GCA_045645685.1 Acutalibacteraceae bacterium | reverse complement strand
AAGGGGCAATGGATGCTTACAAAATCGCTCTTTGAAAGAAGCTCGTCAACGCTTGTGAATTCAACGTTTTCAAAGGGAGCAGGATGGTTTGTGTTGGCGAGAATTTTCATTCCGAATGCAGCAGCGATTTTTGTAACTGCCTTTCCGATTTTGCCGAATCCGATTATGCCGAGAGTTTTGCCTGAAAGCTCCGCAAGGGGTGTTTTCCAATAGCAGAAATCCTTGCAGGCAGACCATTCACCGTCATGCACGGATTTGCTGTGGATTGCAACGGAATTTGTATGTTCAAGTATAAGGGCAAAAACAAGCTGTGCAACAGCCGATGTACTGTAAGACGGAATGTTGCAAACGGGAATTCCTTTTTCTTTGCAGTATTCCCAATCAACGATGTTGAATCCCGTGCTGAGAAGACCCACATATTTAAGATTCGGAAGAGTTTCGAGAAGTTCTTTGCGAAGCGGAGTTTTGTTGGTTATGACTATATCGCAGTTTTCACATCTTTCGGCGATGAGATTTGCGGGGGTGCGGTCATAAACCGTGCATTCGCCGCATTCGTAAAGCCAATCCCACGACAGGTCTCCGGGGTTTGTTGTGAAGCCGTCAAGAACACAAATTTTCATGTTAATCTCCTTATAGATATATTATCCTGATAATTATAACATAAAATGCACAAAATAAAACACCAAAATATTTCTTTTTCTTATTGACCATTAAAGATTTATATTATAAAATAAATTGTTAGATTAAAAGTTGGAATGCGGTGAGCTTTTGAAAAAAAGAAAAAAGCAAAAAAAGATTCTGCTTTTCGGCGGTCTGATACTGATATTGCTTTCGATGGCGGTTGCCGTGCTTTTGTTTTCGCTTCAGTATGATAACCTGTGGCATTGGTACGCCGTAACACGGGAGAATCTTGCAAGGCTTGAAGATTATATTGCGAATATCGATATAGAATGGCAGTTTTTCGGAGCGATAATGCTGCTTTTTGCAATAAAGAGCTTCTTCCCCATTTATCCCACATCAACGGTTTGTTTCCTGTCGGGAATTGTGTTGCCGATGTATTATGCAATCCCCGTCAACATTCTGGGATTTGTTGTTCTCGTGACAATAAGATATTATTGGGGCAAAAGATTCGGTGCAGGAAGTGCATGGCGTCTGATATCAAAAACAGATGTCCTCCGGCGTGTCATTCAGCAAGACGGTAAGGGGAATCCCGCTCTTCTCATAGCGTTGAGACTGATTCCCGCAATGCCCATAAACAGTATCTCGGGAATTTACGGTTCGTTTGAATTCGGCTATGCAAAATTCGTTCTGCTTTCGGTTATCGGATTTATGCCAAAGCTGATTTCGTTCACGTTTGTCGGCCGCAATCTTTATGACCCTCTTTCGTCAGGATTCCTTGTTCCGATTATGCTTCTGATGTTCTTCTCGGGAATTTCGCTTCTTTCGGTCAACGGAATATGGACAACGGTTGAAAAAATTATTGAATATTCAAAGAAAAACAATTCAAATAAAGAACAAAAGAAAGGAAATGTAAACAATGATTAAAACCTCCGAGCTTAAAAATCTTCTTGCAGGCGCAGCTTATGATGAAGTGCTTGCGAAAAACTATAAAAAAGAGGACATTGAACTCCAGAAAAAAAGATACACAGATCTTGCTGTCAAGTTCGAAGAATATTTCGGAAATGACAGAGAAGTTGAAGTTTACAGCGCACCCGGCAGAACAGAAGTGTGCGGTAACCATACCGACCATAACCACGGCTGTGTTCTTGCTGCAAGCGTTAATCTCGATGCTGTTGCAGTTGTTTCAAAGAACAGCGACAATATCGTAAGAGTGAAGTCCGAAGGCTACAAAATTGATGCCGTTGACCTTGCGGAGCTTGGTGTTATGCCTGCTGAAAGAGGTAAGTCCGAATCGCTTATCAGAGGCGTTTGCGCCGCATTCAAAAACAGGGGCTATGCTATCGGCGGATTTGATGCCGCAACAGTTTCCGATGTTCTTTCAGGTTCAGGTCTTTCATCATCGGCTGCTTTTGAAGTTCTTAACGGAACAATTCTCAACCATCTTTTCAATGACGGCAAAATCAGCGCAGTTGAAATTGCACAGATTGCACAGTTTGCCGAGAACGAATATTTCGGAAAACCCTGCGGACTTATGGACCAGATGGCTTGCTCCGTCGGCGGGTTTGTTATGATTGATTTCAATGACCCTTCAAAGCCTGTTATCGAAAAACTTGATTTCGATTTCGGCGCTTGCGACCATGCTCTTTGCATTGTTGACACAGGCGGAGATCATTCCGACCTTACAGATGAATATGCAGCGGTAAGAGGCGAAATGGAAGCTGTTGCCGCTAAATTTGGCAAGAAAGTTCTCCGTGATGTTGACAGAAATGAATTCGAAAAGAATATTTCGGTTATCCGTGATGTAGCAGGTGACAGAGCTGTTCTTCGTGCTATGCATTTCTACAATGAAAATGTAAGAGTTGAAAAGCAGTCAAAGGCTCTCAAGGCAGGCGATTTTGAAGCATTCAAGGCTCTTGTTGTTGAAAGTGGATTTTCATCCTATATGTATAATCAGAACGTTTATACCTGCCGCGCGCCCGAAAATCAGCCTGTCAGCGTTGCCCTTGCAATCTGTCAGGATGTTCTTAACGGCAAGGGTGCATGGAGAGTTCACGGCGGCGGATTCGCAGGCACAATTCAGGCTTTTGTTCCGGCTGATCTTCTTGCTGAATTCAAGTCAAGAATCTGCGCTGTTTTCGGTGAAAAATCATGCTATGTACTTAACATCCGTCCCGAAGGCGGCATAAAAGTTATCTGAAATCAAAAGGTGTAAAAATGAAAAAGTTTACAGAAGTTTCTGCTTTGCTTGAAAAACTTTGCGCTGCAAAGGGCGTTTCGGGAGCAGAAAACGAAGCGGCAGAAGTTGCTTCGGAATTGCTTGAAAAATATATGCCGACCAAAATCAACGCTCTCGGTAGTGTAACGGGTTCAACGGGGGATGGGGATGTTCACATTCTCCTTGATGCCCATCTTGATCAGATCGGTCTGATTGTTACTGCGATTGATGAAGACGGCTTTCTTAAGGTTACAAAATGCGGCGGCGCGGATATCCGTGTGCTTGCCGCGGCGGAAGTTACCGTTCACGGCAAAAAGCCTGTTTACGGTGTTATAACTTCAACGCCTCCCCATCTCACAAAGCCTGAAGATACCGATAAGGCGAAAGGCTTTGACGACATTGCCGTTGATATCGGTATGACTAAGGAAGAGGCGGAAAAGGTCATTTCTTTAGGCGACAGAATCACTTTTAACGGCAAATATACACAGCTTCTCGGCAACAGAGTTTCTTCTCCGTCGATAGATGACAGAGCTGGTGTTGCCGCAATTCTCCGTTGCCTTGAAATGCTTGAAGGTGAGAATCACGGCTGCAAAATAAGCGTTCTCTTCTCCGTTCAGGAAGAAACCGGCGGAAGCGGCGCGCAGACAGGTGCATTTGCGATTGCTCCCGATGAAGCAATTGCCGTTGATGTGAGTTTTGCAACCGCACCGGGAATCAGCTCCGAAAAATACGCCTCTCTCGGCGGCGGAACAATGATAGGCTATGCTCCTTTGCTTGATTATGACATGAGCAGAAAACTCAGCGGGATTGCAGAAAAAAACGGTATTCCCAATCAGATTGAAGTTATGGGAAGAAACACCGGCACAAACTGCGATGAAATTCAGAATTCGGGCAAGGGTGTGAAGACCGCACTCCTTTCAATTCCTTTGAGAAATATGCACACTGCAGTTGAAGTGTGTGATCTTGAAGATATCGAAAACACCGCAAGACTTATGGCGGATTATATAATCGGAAGGGGAGAGGAAAATGCTTGAACTGATTAAAGAGCTTTGCCTTCTTCCCGGAATTTCGGGCAGAGAAAATGCCGTGCGTGATTATATAATCAATCAGATAAAAGATTATGCTGAATACAGTGTTGATCCGCTCGGGAATCTTCTTGTTTTCAAAAAAGGTAAAAAACCTGCAAAAAATAAGGTTATGCTTGATGCTCATATGGATGAAGTCGGTTTCATCGTCAGCGCAATCACATCAGACGGTTTTCTCCGTTTTGTTAAGGCCGGCGGTATTGACAGCCGTGTTGTTCTCGGCAGAACCGTAAAAGTCGGTGACAAAGCCGTCAGCGGTGTAATCGGAATAAAACCCGTTCATCTTGTTGATAAAAAATCCGAAGCGGATATTCCCAAAGCGGATGAACTTTATATTGATATCGGCGCAAAATCAAAGGAAGAAGCAATGGAATATGTCCGTCTCGGCGATTCCGTTTGGTTCGAAAGTGATTTTGTTGAGTTCGGTGACGGATTTGTGAAAGCAAAGGCTCTTGATGACAGAGCGGGATGTGCCGTTCTCATTGAAATGATAAAGAGCGAGCTTGAATATGATATGTGGTTCTCGTTCAGCGTTCAGGAGGAAATCGGCACAAGGGGTGCGCAGACAGCCGCATTCACCATTGCTCCCGATTATGCAATAGCTGTTGAAACCACAACCGCTGCCGATATTTCAGGTGTCAAGGACGAAAAAAGAGTGTGCATCTGCGGAAAAGGCGGCACAGTTTCGTTCATGGACAGAAGTACTCTTTACAGCAAGGAGCTTTTTGATAAAGCTTTTGAGATTGCAAAAAGAGACAATATACCTTGCCAGCCCAAAACAGTTGTTGCGGGCGGCAACGATTCAGGCGTTATTCATAAGAGCAGAGGCGGTGTCAAGGTGCTCACGGTGTCGATTCCGTGCAGATATCTTCACTCACCTTCGTGCATTATAAAATATGAAGATGCAAAAGAAAGCCTTCGCCTTGTGAAGGCTCTTGCGGAGGATTTTGCGCAATGCTGACCCTTTGCAAAGACTATGAAGAGTTCGGATTTCTTCCGTCTGACCCTTATGCAGCAAGGATAACCGCATTGTTCAAAACATACGGTGCGGACTATGATTTTGCGCTTTTCTGGGTGCAGAAAGCAGACGGTGTTCCGTGCGCTGCAATAAGCAGAGTTGACGGAAATATGACTCTTTGCACAAACGGAAATGCGGATTACGAAGAAATTATTCATTTTATAAATGCTGTCGGATATCAGAGCCTGACCTGTTCTTACGAAGATATGGAAAAGCTCTGTTTTGAGCCGACGGATTCGTCGTTCACCGTGAAATTCAACGGCGGTGGAGATATCGGAAAAATCGCCTCTCTCAGAGATTATGACAAGCGCAAAGTCTTTGATTTGCTTGAGAATTGCGGCTTTGAACTCGGAGATTACGGAGCGTTTTTATCCGATGTGTGTTCAAGGATGAACAAGGGCACGGCATCCATGATTGCCGCCGAAGAAAACGGCAGTCTTCGTGCATGTGCATTCGCTCTTTTTGAAGGTGAAAAGAGTGTTTTGCTCGGTGCGGTTGCAACATCGCCTGAAGCAAGGGGCAGGGGATTTGCTTCTGCCATCGTCAACGAAATTGCAAATGAGAAATCTGAGAAAGATGTTTTTCTCTTTTGCAGAAATGACGGTCTCAGGTCTTTCTATGAAAAAATCGGATTTGAAACCGTCGGCAAATGGGCAGTCAGGAGGTCTTGATATGTCACTGCTCGGCTATATTTTATCGGTTCTGACCGTTGCTTTTGCGGTGGGATGTGTCACTTTGCGAAGAAAAGGCAAAGCGTTTGAAGGCATGATGTGCAAATTTATGGCAAGTTTCGGATTCATATCCGTTGCGGTTGTCGGTTACTGCATGAATCCCCGCAATGTTTATTATTTCTGCCTTGTATGTTTTGCTCTTATGTTCGGATTTTTCGGCGATGTGCTTCTCGGTATCAAGGAAGTTGCACCCACTTTCAGAGGCAAACTTATCCCGCTCGGCACGCTCTATTTCCTTGTCGGACACATATTTGCGCTTTTGGCATTCATTTCAATCGGCGGATTCAGAATCATTCCCATGATAATCGGTATCGTCGGAATCCCTGCAGCCGCATTGATGATGAAAGTGTTCGGAATGAAAGTTGATAAAAAACTTGCGCCCGTCATGGCAGTTTATTACGGAACGCTTATTTATAAGGTTGCTTCATCGGCTGTTCTTGCATTCAGCGAAAGCAAACCTGCTTTGTGGCTCGCTTTTATCGGCTCTGTTCTTTTTCTTGTCAGCGATACTTGTCTTGGATTTCTTTATTTTACACCCGTCAAAAAGAAGAATATCCTTGTTACGATTGAACTTTCAACATATTATCCTGCCCAGATATTGCTTGCAATGTCTGTTGCATTGATGTAAACTTACCGTATTAAGGAGGAGATAACAATGATTTCTTTTATCACAAGACTTTCAGCAGCGTTTTTTGCAATGTTTATGCCTATGATTGTTGCATTCAACGGCATTTCAATTTCACTTCCGTTTATGAATGATGTTGCGGCAATCAAATATGATTTCGCAAACAGCGAGGAAGGTTCAGCAGCTGGCGAAATAACTGTTACTGCTTCCGCGGACGGAAATTACGATATCTATTGGGGCAACGAAAACGGGGAAAAACTTTTCATTGAAGTCGGCGGAACGAAAGCATATTACAGCGAACTTGCAACGGTTGATGTTGACGGCGGCGAAGGAAAATATGAGGTTCAGTCGTTTACGGCAATTCCCGAAGGTGCAGAAACCGTGCTTGCTTACAGATGCGGAATTCTTTCCGGCGAAGCAGAAATTCCTGAAGAAAAGATTGCCGATTACGGCGAAAAAACTTATTCTTTCGGTGCACTCAGCGATGTTCATTTCAACAGATACAACGGTTCTCTTTCAGGCGACGATGCTTGCCTCACTTTCCCCAATGCACTCAATTTCATTGAACACTTTGATGTTGAGCTTGTCGGAATTTCGGGCGATATTTCCGCAGACGGCGAAAGAAACGCATTTGAAAAATATAACAAAATAGCATCTGACTATGAATTTCCCGTTTATACCTGCACGGGTAACCATGATGTAAGCAGTGACTATACTCTTGCAAACTGGCAGGAGCTTATCAACACCGGCGTTTATGGCGAAAACAAGGCAGACGGTGTTAAAGATGTTGCTTCAAACGGTCTTGATTTTGTTTACGCACCCGCAGACACCGACGGTGATGTGTTTATTTTCCTTTCGCAGTATGAATGGGACTATAACCGTCCCGAAAGCCGTATTCTGACTGATGAACAGCTTGACTGGCTTGAAGCTCAGCTTGAGAGATATAAAGATACAACCGTTTATATTTTCTTCCACACTTTCCTCAACAACCCCATTGAAGGTGAAAATCCTCATATGGGCGAAGGCAACCTTGAAAACAATGTAGGCAGACATTATGACCTTGCTTTCACAAGCGGATGTGCCGATGAAGTCCGTTTCAGAGGTATGATGGATAAATACGAAAATGTTGTTTATTTCAACGGACATTCGCATTGGGCATATGATATGCAGAAGTTCAATCCCAATCTCAACATTGCGGATTATAACGGCGAATATGCAACAATGGTTCATGTTTCAAGCGTATCGTCGCCCAGAAGAACGACGGCAAATGTTGACGATTCTTCCGAACATTTCATGCGTTCATCAGAGGGTATGATAGTGACCGTTTATGAGGATAAAATTGTGTTCAATGCAGTCGATTTCCTCAGAGGCGAAATGCTCGCGTATGCAACATATGTGATTGAAAAATAAGAAAAGGCGGTCATTGACCGCCTTTTTTTATGCCCTGTTATTATCCTTGATTCTTTTGATAGCGCCTTTCTCAAGCCTTGAAACCTGAGCCTGAGAAATTCCTATCTCGTCTGCAACTTCCATTTGTGTTTTTCCGAGCATAAAGCGCATGTGGAGAATTCTTTTTTCTCTGTCACTGAGGGCTTTTATCGCTTGTTTCAGAAGAATTTCATCAAGCCAGCTTTCGTCTGTTTCGGTGTCGCCGATCTGATCCATAACATAGATGGTGTCGCCGCCGTCGGAATACACCGGCTCGTTAAGAGAAACGGGTTCGATTATCGCATCAAGAGCGATAACAACGCTTTCTTTGTCAATGCCCAATTCATTGGCGATTTCTTCGGGAGTGGGGTCGCGTTCAAGCTCGTTGATGAGCCTTTCGCGAACCTGCATGGCGTGGTATGCCGTATCCCTTACCGAGCGGCTGACTCTTATCGGGTTGTTATCCCTGAGATGCCTTCTCACTTCGCCGATAATCATCGGGCAGGCATAGGTGCTGAATCTCACATCAAGACTCAGATCGAAATTATCAATCGCCTTTATAAGTCCGATGCATCCCACCTGAAAAAGGTCATCGGGATTTTCTCCCCTGTTCGCAAAGCGCTGTATAACGCTCAAAACAAGCCTTAAATTTCCCGTCACAAGTTCATCTCTTGATTTTTTATCGCCTGCCCTTGCTTTTTTCAGAAGCTCGATTTTTTCGCTTTCCTTAAGAACTTTCAGCTTTGCTGTGTTTACTCCGCAGATTTCAACTTTGTTGAATTGCAAATAATCACCCCGATAAATTTTGTTGACAGTTAAAGTATTGCCTGAAAACGGGATAATTTACCGCAGAAATTCAAAAAAATTATTAAAATAAAAAACCAAGCAAAACAGAGTAAAAAAGAGCATTTCGGAGCAAATCAAAGAAAAATATTTGACAACCCCGAACAGCAACGGATTTATCGTGATTTTCTCAAAAAAATTGTTGACATTTGCAGTTTTTTGCACTATATTTTATATTAATATATTGTTGTTATTATTGGCCGCTTCGCCGTTATATCCGGCAAAGGCAGAGAGGGGCTGCATAATTGGAAAAAAATGCGATAATTGATTTGAAAAACATTTCCGTAACATTCGAAAATAATCAGGTGCTCAAGAATCTGAATCTCTACATTCGTGATAAGGAATTTATAACTTTTCTCGGTCCTTCGGGCTGCGGTAAAACCACAACTCTCAGGATAATTGCAGGATTTATCGAACCCGACGAAGGTGAGGTCATTTTTGAAGGTAAAAAGATAAATGGTGTTCCTCCTCACAAAAGGCAGGTTAACACTGTTTTTCAGCGTTATGCACTTTTTCCGCACCTTAATGTATATGAAAACGTTGCTTTCGGATTAAGAATCAAAAAGGTTCCCGAAAAGCAGATTAAAGAAACGGTTGAAGAAATGCTCGCTCTCGTTAATCTGTCGGGCTTCAACAAGCGTAATATAAATTCACTTTCAGGCGGTCAGCAGCAGCGAGTTGCAATTGCAAGAGCTTTGGCGGTAAAACCCAGAGTACTCCTTCTTGATGAGCCGCTCGGCGCTCTTGACCTTAAACTCCGCAAGGATATGCAGAACGAGCTGAAAAAAATTCAGGAGAGACTCGGCATAACCTTCATTTATGTTACACACGATCAGGAAGAAGCCCTTTCAATGTCCGACACCATCGTTGTTATGGACGGCGGTGTTATTCAGCAGATAGGCACTCCGCTTGATATTTATAATGAACCCAAGAATGCTTTTGTTGCCGACTTTATCGGCGAAAGTAATATTCTTGACGGCGTTATGATTGATGACTGCCTTGTTGATTTTTCAGGTCACCGTTTTGAATGTCTTGACAAAGGCTTCGGCAAGAACGAAGCAGTTGACGTTGTTGTCCGTCCTGAAGACGTTGACGTTGTTGAACCCGAAAAAGGAATGCTCTGCGGTGTTGTAACATCCGTAACATTCAAGGGCGTTCACTTCGAGATAATCGTTGATATCGGCGGCTTCAAGTGGATGATTCAGACAACCGATTATCAGCCCGAAGGCGCAAAAATCGGTCTTTTCATCGAACCCGATGCAATTCATATCATGAAGAAATCCGAATATTCAGGCATTTACGGCGACTACAGTTCCTTCAGTGAGGAATTTGATGAACTCTCAAACGCTGAAGAGGAGGTAGAGGAATGAACACCCGCTCTTCTTTGGGAACAAAGCTCATAGCTTCTCCTTATATTGTCTGGTCGGTTCTGTTCATAGTTGCTCCGCTTATCTTCGTTGTTTATTATTCGTTCACCGATGCTTCGGGTGCATTCACTTTTGAGAATGTTGAAGCATTGAGCAAATATATTCCCACTTTTCTGCGTTCAATATGGTTCGGAATCGAAGCAACGATAATCTGCCTCATTATCGCTTTGCCCCTTGCCTATATCATTTCGCAGAAAACCGAAAAAGTTCAGCGTACACTCGTTATGCTTGTTATGCTCCCGATGTGGATGAGCTTCCTTATCCGAACATATTCGTGGATGGCTCTTCTTCAGGATACGGGTATCATCAACAGCTTTCTCGGAAAATTCGGAATAGACCCGATACATATGATTAACACCGAAGGCGCGGTTATATTGGGTATGGTCTATAACTTCCTGCCCTATATGATTATGCCGATTTATTCCGTCATGGCAAAGCTCGACTACAGCATGGTAGAAGCGTGTCAGGATCTTGGCGGAAACAGACTCACCGTTATCAGAAAATGTATTATCCCCATGAGTATGCCCGGCATCGTTTCGGGTATCACCATGGTTTTTGTTCCGTCGGTCAGCACCTTCTATATTTCACAAAAACTCGGCGGCGGTTCTTTTGACCTTATCGGTGATGTTATTGAAAGACAGTTTCAGCAGTCTTATAACTACAATCTCGGCGCATCGCTTTCACTGGTTCTCATGGTTCTTATTCTTATCTGCATGGCGGTTATGAACCGCTTTTCAGGTGACGAGGAGGGCATGGTTATATGAAAATCGCTTCAAAGATTTATGCCGCTCTCGTTTTTGCATTCCTTTATGCGCCCATCATTGTAATGATTGTTTTCTCGTTCAACACAACAACCAGCACAAGCGTATTCTCGGGTTTTTCTCTTCAATGGTACAAGGTTCTTCTTGAAGATGAAGCAACTCTCAGAGCACTTTATAACACACTCATCCTTGCTGTGAGTTCATCTGTTATTTCCACCGTTCTCGGCACAGCAGCGGCGGTCGGAATCGATAAATTCAAAAAAGGCATTCCCCGTACGGGCATAATGGCTGTTACAAATATCCCCATGATGAATCCCGAAATTGTAACGGGTATTTCAATGATGCTTCTTTTTGTTTTTGTCGGCAGACTTGTAAATATTGATGCGGTGCTTGGTTTCGGAACTTTGCTGATTGCTCATGTAACGTTCAACCTGCCTTATGTTATCCTTACCGTGCTTCCCAAACTTCGTCAGACAGATAAAAACCTTGCCGAAGCCGCACAGGATCTCGGATGCAAACCCGCATCAGCTTTCTTCAAGGTTGTTCTTCCGTCAATCATGCCGGGCATTATCACGGGTATGATTATGGCATTCACCCTTTCATTGGATGACTTCATAATCAGCTATTTCACCGGCGGTCCCGGATTCCAGACTCTCCCCATTGCCATTTTCTCAATGACAAAGAAGAGAGTAAAACCCGATATGTATGCACTTTCGGCTTTGATATTTGTCAGCATTCTTCTGCTTCTTATTCTCTATAATATTGCGCAGCAGAAGAGCGATGAGAAGTCAAAGAAAAAATAAATTATTACTCACAGAGGAGTGATAAATTTGAAAAACAGAATAGTTTCAGCGATTCTTGCGCTGATTATCGCTCTTGTTCCGTGTGCATTTGCTTTTGCGGCGGAGCAAAGCGAGATAGATGACCTCAGAGGCACAACACTCTATGTTTATAACTGGGGCGAATATATCTCAGACGGCGTTGACGATTCTCTTGATGTCAATGCGGCGTTTGAAGAAAAATACGGCATCGAAGTTGTTTATGAAACCTATGATAACAACGAAGTTATGTATTCAAAGCTCAAGGGTGGCGGAGTTTCTTATGATATCGTAATTCCTTCGGACTATATGATTCAGAGAATGATTGCCGAAGATATGCTTCAGCCGATTGATTTTTCAAATGTTCCCAATTACAAATACATTCCCGAAAAATACAAAAACCTTGCTCACGACCCCGAAAATGCCTATTCCGTGCCTTACACAGTCGGCATGGTCGGTCTTATCTATAACACGGCAATGGTTGAAGAAGCTCCCACAAGCTGGACTTCCCTTTGGGATAAGAATTATTCAAACAGCATTCTGATGTTTAACAACCCCCGTGATGCATTTGCAATTGCGCAGAGTGTTCTCGGAATGGATTATAATAATGAATCTCCTGCTTCATGGAGAATAGCCGCAGAGCTTCTCAAAGAGCAGAAGAGCGTTTCTCCCGCTTATGTCAACGATGAAGTGTTCCTTAAGATGGAAGCAGGCGAAGCTGCATTTGCTCCTTATTATGCAGGCGACTTCCTTTCAATGCAGGAAAACAATCCCGACCTTGATTTTGTGTATCCCGAAGAAGGTGTCAATTTCTTTGTTGACGGTGCCTGCATTCTCAAGGATTCAAAGAACAAGCTCGCTGCAGAGCTTTATATAAACTTCCTTCTTGAGCCTGAAGTGGCTCTTGCAAATGCTGAATATATCTGCTATGCAAGCCCCCACACAGAAGTTTACAGCAATCCCGAATATTCATTCTACGGCAACGAAATTCTTTATCCCGAAGACGGTCGGTTCAAAACCCAGCTTTTCCTTAATCTTAAACCTGAAATTCTTTCTCTCATGAGTACACTCTGGGATGATGTCAAGAATCATGTTCCTTCGGGTGCAGGAAATGCTTCTCTCTTCTTCGGCGGTGATGATGCCGATGTTTCTGTTGACGGCGAAAAAATGACTCCTGAAGCGCAGAAATATGCTCTTTATATCGGAATCTTCGCTGCAGTATGCCTTGCATATATTGTTTTTCGATATGCAAGAAAGAAATACCGTGAAAGTGTATAACAAATAAAAAAAGTCTCCGTAGCAATTACGGAGACTTTTTGTTGTTATCAGAACGGATTTACAAGTCTTTCAAAGGTGACGGGATTATATCCGAGACCGAAATATTTGAGTATCCAGATGAACGGATTAAGTCTGAAGAATGCAACATCAACAACAGTTACAAGACCTCTGAGGAAAGTTGAAATATCGTGAGTTTCGGGAATTTCAACTTTTTCAAATTCTTCGCCTTCAACATTGAGAACGATAGGCTGTGAATAGCAGATACCGTTATCGCCCGAAAGATAGAATCTTACATACATATAAGGCTCTGCAAGGAATTCATCATTATGAAGGTCAAGAGTTGCAGCGCCGTCTTTTATGCTTTCTCTCTTGATAACTTCGCCGTTTGAAACCCATGTGATGATGTTTGCATTGATTCCTTCAACGGTGATTGTGTCGGCATCCTGATCAACGCTCATTCTTTTGACCTGCGGTGTGTTGTCGAGCCAATAGGCTTTCGTATCATAAACATCCTGCTCAACAAAGCCGGGCATTTCTTCCATGCCGTTGAGTTCAACACCGTTGGAGTAGTGAGAAATTGAGAAGAACTGACCTTTTTCAAGGCACTCACGGAATGCGTCAAGTGAAAGTTCAGGCATCCAGCTCATTGTGTAAGCGTCATTGATTGCTGTTTCGTTATGCGAATCTGCGAAAGTGTTGCCCCAGGGCACAACGCCGTAGGGAATGGTTTTCTGAAGAATCTGGTCATAAAGAATGCGGTCGCAGCGTGTGTGTGCATCTGTTGCACTGTTTATTCCCGTGCCGAGTGATGAGCCTGCATTGTCAATGAAAATTCTGGCGAATTTATTTGCATAGTATTCGTCAACTTTCTGACCGACATAATTCTCGGAATCTTTATCGGTGTAAACATATTCGCCAACATGGGAAAGGAAAGAAATACCTCCGGCTTCTTTAACACCCTTTGACGGGGTTTCATAGTCACCGAAAACACCTGCAAGACCCTGACCGTAATCAGACCAATATCCAGTGAGATGGCAGTCAGCAACAGGAGTCGCCATGTTGAGTTCTATTCCTTTGGGAACATCAAGCATACCGTTTTCGGTTGTTCTTGTGAGAACATCGCCTGCTGAAGTAACAAAGGTTCTGTTGGGGTTTGTGCCGTTGATATATCCCTGATATTCATCTTCAGGAATGGGGATGATATCCGCCATCTTTGTGCGCTCTTTCTTGATGAATCGCATAAGAGGAACTGTTTCAGGCTCAACATTCCAGCCTTTGTTGATTGTACCGTGGTCGGTGAGTGCAACAATTTCAAAGTTAAGTGCATAGTGCATTCTGCAGAATTCATCAACGGTAAGGAATCCGTCGCTTGCTGTTGTGTGGCAATGAAGCTGGGTTTTGTAATCGTCCCATGCATCCCAGTCGATTCCTTCGTAGGGGCTTTCGATGATGTAGTTCTTTTGCGGTTTGGATGATGTTATCGGAATGATAAGCATTGTTTCGTCTTTGATGTCATCATTGCCGGCAAAGGAAATCGGATATATTCCGAGAGCAAGGATGAGCGAAAGAAGAATTGCGAGAGTTTTTTTGAATGATTTTTTCATGGTGCATCATCTCCTTTAAGATATAACTATTATATCATAGTATAAAAAACAATTTCAATTGATAAAAACATAAAAAGAAAGGGCAAGGATTTGGTATCCTTGCCCAATGTTTTTACTGTTTTGCGCCGTCGTCAAACATCTCAAGCATCTTAACGCTTGCGGCAAAGCAGTTTGCAATGCCTTTCTCGTTCATGTTTGTGTATGTATCAAGTCTTGTGTGGTAGTAGCGTTCAAGTTTGTGATTAAGACCTGTAACGCCTGCTGCGCGGAAACCGCCCTGAGTGAAAGCTGCTGCGTCAACAGCGCCGCCCATAGGAGGAACACCGCCTTTTTGGCAGGGAACATTAACAGCCTTTGCAGCTTCCATGAAGAGGTCTGCAAGATCCTTATCGCTTCTTACTGTGCCGTTAAGGTCATAGTAGTTTGACATAAGATACTTGGGGTCATTGATTGTATCATAAGCATAGATGAAGGTGGGAACATCCTTGAATTCATCCTTATGAGCCTCTGCCCATGCCTTTGAACCTCTGAGACCGATTTCCTCGGAGCCTGTGAGAACAACACCAATTTCTGTATTTTCAAGTTCAATGCCTTCATCTTTGAGATATTTAAGGATTGCTATACCCATATAACAGCCTGTGAGATTGTCGTTTGCGCCGTCAACAACTCTGCGGTAGTTAACCATGAAATAGAGTCCGATTGAAAGGGGGAGTGTTACAAGTCCCCAAAGACCTGCTTTAACGAGGGGATCGGAAACATCAGGCATACCGAAAGTGATTCCGTTCTTAATAACATAAATAATTGAAAGAACAAGATAGAAAATTGCTGCGCCGATAACGATGATAGCGTGTCCTTCAAAACCTACGCCGCCGAGAGCATAGTTAACGGGCCATTCCCATGTTGCGTCGGGGTGACCGTTGAAGATGATTCTTCTCTTCACTTCGCCTGTGCACTTCTTGATAGCTGTAACATTATGACTTGTCTTCTTGGGGAAGAGGGGGTCAATGACTTTTTTGTAAAGACCGAATTCAAGAAGAACAATTGCAAAGCCTGCAATGATGAGCGGAATTGAGATTATGGGTGCAAACGGAAAAAGAAGTTCGCCGAGAATGGCAAATGTTACTGTGAAATAAAGATATCCGTAGAATGCACGGGGTGCAACTTCGAAACTCTCAATTTTGACATCCTCACATCCGCAGTCCTTTTCAAGAACTTTTGCCATATATTCGCAGGATTTCTTTTCACCCTCCGAACCGGGATCTCTTTTGCCGCATTTTTTAATGACATGAGTAATTTCTTTTATCATGTACTTTGCGGCACTGTCTTTTTTGTCGATGATTAAGTCGGATCGTAGCCATGTCG
>JAZRJH010000180.1:0-2911 GCA_045645685.1 Acutalibacteraceae bacterium | reverse complement strand
AGAAAGTCTTTCTGCAATTTCGGGATAACTTTTTGCATTTTTAAAATCAGCGCGGTCAAGTGTTATACCGCCGTTGATAATAAGCTCGCCGTTATATGAAGAGTATGTTACGGGGCATTCCTCTGTGCCTGAATCCTCTTTGGTAAAGTTAAGAGAAGACACACGGTATTCTCCCGCTTCGATGCACACGGCTATTCCGTTTTTGCCTGCTTTTTCTGTGTTTCTTACAGCTTCAACCGCTTTTTCAATTGTCAGAAACGGTGAATCTTTTGTACCGCTGTTTTTGTCGTTACCGTTTGTGCTTACATAAAAATCGCCGATAATCATTTTATCATCATTCTTTTCTTCTGATACTTTTGATATAACAGGTGAGGGAGCAACGTAATCTTCGTAAAGAAAAACGTAAATATGCGATTTGATATATGTATGACTTCCGAAGAGAAATCCTATAACAATAAGTACGGAAAGAATAAGTTTCAAAGCCTTGTTACCGAATATTCTGAACACACAAAGCAAAGCCATGACAGATGTGATAATGAATGTGAGATACACGGGAATAACCATTGCCGAAAGCTCAAGCTCACCGCTTCCGATTACGGCATTTATCAAAAACATCAGTCCGATAAGGACAAGCGCAAAGACCAAAGCCGTCAGGACTGCATTCGATACTGTTTTCTTTTTATCTGTTTTTTTGCTCAGCGGTATAGAAAGCAATGCTCCGCCGAGACAGACAACAAAGCCGAGAATAAACTGAAGGGGTGTGTATTCATAACACAGATATTGCATGTGGAAATAATATAATCCGACAATTGCAAAAGCTATGCCCAGAACAAGACAAATTGTTCCGAAGATTTTGCCTTTTAAGGTTTTCTTCATAAAAATAAATCCTCCTGAATTCCGATTCGCTGAAATAATTATAGCACAATGCAACCGTTCTTTTCAATCACAAGCAAGAAAATACTTCCTGTGTTTTGAGGTTATTTGCCGATTTTATTATGATTTCCTGATGTTATTTTTGCAACAATTGAATTGAACATAAAATGAGTGCACCCGAAATATGAGAAATTAAAAGCAGACAACATCAGTAACAGATGCTGTCTGCTTGTTTGTTTTATGTTTTTGGTTTAATCAGGTCAGACTCTTATAGTTGTTTGCAAATTTTTCTTCCCACGTTAATTCAATTTCTTTGCGCCATGACAAAGCCTTTTCTTTCATTTCATTGCAAAGTTCGGGCATTTCATCGCAGAGATTATGCTTTTCTCCGGGGTCATTTTCGAGATCGGAAAGGAAAACTTCGGCACGCTGTTCTTCGCCTTCGACGAGCTGACCGTTGAGAACAAGTTTGTATTTGCCTTTTCTTGCGGCAGTCTGTCCTTCCATTTCCCAGAAAAGATATTCATGCTCTGCATCCGAATTTCCGTTAATCATCGGAACAAGACTCATTCCGTCAAGCTGATAATCATCGGGGTTTCCGCCGCAAAGTTCAAGAATGGTCGGGAATATATCGGTTGAAATATGAGGCGCATTTTCAACTTTGGTGTTTGTTCTGCCGTACCAACTGAGAATGGCGGGGATTCTGATTCCGCCTTCAAAAAGGCTGAATTTATGACCGCTGAAAATTCCTGCAGTACCGCCGTAATAATAATCCTGAGTACCGTCAAGCCAGTTTCTTGATTCTCTTGAAGGACCGTTATCGCTCTGGAAATAGATAACCGTGTTTTCAAGAAGTCCCTGACGGATTAGCTCGTTTCTGATTTCGCCTACACCGTCATCAACGGCACTTATCATAGCCGCCATAATCTGCCTGTCTTTTGAAAGATAAGGAAATCTTCTGATATATTTTTCGGGCGCATGCATCGGATAATGAGGAGCGTTATAGGCTACATAGAGCATAAACGGTTCATCACGGTGCTTCTGAATAAACTCAACGCTTTTGCGGGTTATTCTTTCGGTCAGATATTCGCCGTTTTCGTAAACTTCTTCGTTGTTTTCCCAGAGATCGTGTGTAGGGTTGGTATTGCCGTCTGCCATTCCCCAATAAAAAATATGCGAGTAATAGTCAACACAGCCTGCAAGGAAGCCTGAAAATTCGTCAAAGCCGTTGGCGTTCGGTCTGCATTCGTCCTTAAGTCCGAGATGCCATTTGCCCATAATTCCGGTTTTATAGCCGAGCTTTTTAAGAGCGGTTGCAATGGTAGGAACTTCGGGGGTGAGTCCCGATGCTCTGCGGTGTCCCGCAAGAATTGCTCTTACACCTGCATTGGCAGGATATCTGCCCGTCAGAAGCGATGCTCTTGACGGCGAACAAACGGGGGAAGCTGAATACATTGATGAAAATCTGATGCCGTCTTCTGCAACAGCATCAATGTTCGGTGTTCTGAAATCGGTTGCTCCCATGCAACTCAGGTCGCCGTAGCCCTGATCATCGGTCATTATTATAATAACATTAGGTTTGTTCATAATATATCTCTCATTTTTAAGAAATTATTTATCCTGCGGATATTCAATGCCTACGGATTTTCGGATTTCATCCATCTGTTTTGTTATGTAAAGCGTTTGTTCCCGAGTTACAACGGGACTTTCTTTCAGACCGTTGATTATACAGTCGCTGAAATGAATTATCTGCTCTTCAAAGCCGTTGCCCAGATACGGCACGGATATTTTTTCGGTTTCGCCGTTGTTGAGGAAAAGTTCAATTTCCTGCGGAGCATAGAATCTGCGAAGATGAGCATAACCCTTACTGCCGTAAACATAGCCTTCGTTGGGTTTTCTGAGAAGAATTGCACTTGATAAATCCGCAATCGCTCCGCTTTTATATTTAAGCAATGCGCAGGTGTGGATATCTGCTCCGTTAAAAATATCGGATTGTGCGCTGATTTCTTCAACATCTTTTCCGAGATACCAGCTTGCA
>JAZRJH010000179.1:0-51900 GCA_045645685.1 Acutalibacteraceae bacterium | reverse complement strand
ACATAAATTCTTCCGGATTACGCATAGTTTCACCTTATTTCACCGCAAGCGTAGCAACATACTGCGGATAATATTTGCCGATTATGTTTGCGCCTTCTCCGTCACGGTCTTCGTATAATGCTTTGAGTGTAAATCCGGCTTTGAGCTGACCGCCGATTTGTTCATCCAATGTATGGCTGAACTGCACGCCGTCGCCGTTTGCAATCATTTTCTCAAGACGTTCTTTGGGCATTTTGAGTGGATTGAACGGCAAGGGATTAACCACTTTCAACGGATCATCTTCTTCAAACAAATAGTCAATGCCGTTATCAAGTCCTGAAAGCAATCTTCCGCCCTTTTTTAGCACACGGTAGCACTCGTTCCAGACGTGGTAAACATCTTCAACATAGTTGTTTGAAACGGGGTGAAAAATCAAATCAAAGCTTTCATCTTCAAAGGGAAGCGTTTTTGACATATCACCTTTGATGATTGTGATGCTGTATCCTTCTCTTTCGGACACCATTTTCTCAGCTTCAAGCTGTCTGTCGGAATAATCAAATACCGTGCACTCCGCTCCAAGCTTTGAAAGCACGGGCATCTGCTGACCGCCGCCGCTTGCAAGTCCCAATACTTTTTTACCTTTCAGCTCACCAAACCATTCGTGAGGAACGGCAATGCAAGGAGTAAGAATAACCGAATAATTATCGGGAGTAATTTTCTCGTATTCTTCATGGCTTATGGGCAAGGTGTATGCGCAGCCGTCTTCCGCCCAAGAATCCCAAGTTTCTGAATTTATCTTTGTATAATCAATCATTGTAATTCCTCATTTCTTATGCAGAATATGCCACACATCATTGCCGACAAATCCGCATTTTCTGTATAGCACTTCGGGGTTTGTTGCGTTATCAACCTTGCCCGAAACAGTCGCAAAATCTGCAACACCTTTCATTCTGAATAATAGTTCGGTTACAATCATCTGTCCTATTTTCTTGCCACGGTATTCAGGTAACACTTGTATCCACTCGAGTACAAGCTCTTTTGCTTCTGCATCATAGTCAGCCAAACCACAACCGACAAATTTGTCAGTTGCTTTTTCTTTAACCATTATCCATAAGTTTTCGTTGTAAACAGGCGTTTTGGTATAACCTTTTATAAGTTCCGCATTCACCGAAATATCTGTATATGAATCGTTGATTATCTTCACAATTGTTTTTATATCTCTTCGTGTTGCAATTGTGATTTCAAAATCATCGGTTACGATTTCGGGTATATCTTTAATGCTGTGATGTAAACGAAAATACTTTTCGTCTGTATATTCGGATAATATGTCAGATGAAAAATCATTATCGTGTAAAATTATCATATTAGGTGGGATGGTAATGTTTTTAGCTTTCCAATATGGAATTGAAAGAGTACCGCAAGGGTTGTTAAGATATTCGGTTAGTGTAATCATTTTATACCTCAAATCAACGGTTTATCAGCAACAATATTTTACTTTCAAAATCGTTTTTAAGTTCATTAAGTGCGTAATTAGCCCAAGAAGGGAAAGTCTTTCTTTGACAAGCATAATAAAGAGTAACTAAAACAGATGTAACATCGTCAACTATAATTTCACTTTTGTCAAACTCTCCGTATATTTCAATAAAAGCTTTTTTGGCATTCTCACCGAGAGATGAACACACATTGCGAATGTCAGAATAGACATAACCTTTACCAAGCAAATTATAATCAAACATAAATGCAGATGATTTGTCTTTTGCTATAATAAGATTAGTGTAATAAAAATCGTTATAAGTGAGAACTCTCGGCAAAGCTTTGATTTTTGAAATTATAATATCAAAATTATCATCAATGATTTTCCAAATCGGTAGGCTTTGTGTGCCTGTTTTTTTCTTGATAAACTCAATATTCTCTTTTGTTATTAAATCGGTTTCGTCATAAATTTCTGTGTCAAAATTTTTGCTGCTTGTATGTAACAGTTTATACCATTCTGCAATTTGTGAAGCGACAACAACATCATCTAAATCTTCTTTTGCAGCGAGTCTGAATATATCACTTTGTGAAATATCTTCCATAAGAATGGATGAATCCGTGCTTCCAAGCAAATTAATAGTCGGAATGCTTAAAGATTTTAGAATCTTATAATTTTTAATTTCTCTCTTGTGTTCATCCTTTTGAAAATATTTGATTATGTATGATGTTGCGTTAACTTGAACTCTCGCAACAATAACACCGTCTTTACTTTGAATAATAGTTATGTTACTGTTTGAAACATTAAGTTTCTTAAGTTCTTGTTTGAGTTTTAGTTTAAGCAACAAGTTCATCTTATACCTCTTTAATCATAGTTAATCTGTTTACTTTTGATTCGATTATCACAAAACCACATTTTTGATAAAGCTCTATCGCCACATAATTATCTTCTGTTGTATATAGTTTTATTTCTTTAAAACCTCTTTGTTTAAGGTGGTTAATTGAAAATTCAACAGCAAATTTTCCGATACCTTGATGCTTAAACTTTTCAGAAACAACAAGCATTGAAATCCACGAAGTCTTATCGTTTTGCAGACCGTTCAGTTTCAACCAGCCACACGGAATATCTTTGTTATAAATGATAAAATTTTCTTCATCTGTATCATTTTCAGCTTCAGCAAATATGTGTTGCCATTCATCCAAGGAGATTATGTTTGTGTGTAAAGCAGAAATGTTGTTAGGTTCAGACATAAGACTACAAACAAATATAATGTTTTCTTGTTTTAAAGGTTTAATTTCGTACATTTTAAATCCTCTTTCTGTAAAAAATAAAGACACCTCCGAAACGCAGATGCCTGCAATTCACACAAACATATATATTACATCAATCGCAAACGGACAAAACGGCTCTCCGCTTCATTGTGTTAATCATCATTGTCATCTTGTCCACCTGCCTTTCAGTAATTTTTATTTATTGTAACAATATAAGAATAATTTGTCAACCATATAATTCATTCTCCACCGAGAAGCAGATAGTATGCTTCTCGGTGATTTTTTATCCAATTGACGCTTATTTTTCTAATTTATAAATATAAGCGCTACTTTTGGGGTGTTTTAGCCTCAAATCCGATTTTTGAATCTTTAGAGGGTACCCAGTCATACATACTTGGTATATATGGACCACGACAGGAGTAAATCCATTCGGAGCTATTTCCGATGGTTGTGCATTCTCCGATGCACACAAAACAACCGAACATAAACAGCGACAGAAAGACCAATTGAAAGAATCGGAGATCTTTTGATTCGTTTGAGCCGCACAACCTGCATTTTGGTTTTACCGTCAGCAACGGATAATTCTCTGTTCGTGTATTGCGATTCAAGAGGGACAGAGGTTGAAGATTTGCAACGTGAAATCAAGATGCAGCAGATTCAATCTCACGGAATGAGTGAGATTGAAGTGATGAAAACGGCAAAATGTTTTCATCACAAGCAGACCGATTCTTGAAGCTTCAGTCGGTCTGTGCATAAGGGTTATCACTAAAAATTACAGTGATTTTTACGTGATAACCGCTTATGCAAGGTTTTTGAGAGAAAATTCTGCTCAGAAACCCTTTGGTGTGAACAGGATGGTAACCTGAGCAACCGGCCTTTTCTCGGCGGCAGAATGATTTTCTGCATGGAAATTGAGACATCACCGATTGATTTAACGAGCCTTTTTGGCACGGGTTGGAAGAAACACCAACAGAAAAATGTTTCAAATATTATGAAAGGAATGATCGCTTCAAAGAAACAAAATAAAATCAGAGGAAAGAGCATAACAAGACAGCTGCGTGATGAAATTGAGCCGTTTATTCAGTCACGTAAAAGCTCTGTCACTCAGAAAAACTATCGCAAATGGCTCACGGCTTTTATCCGCTATTGCCGTGAATTTCACAATTGCAAAACCCATTCCGAATGCATGAAACACATTCAGGAATATTCAGACTATCTGCAGGGAAAATACAGTGCATCCACAATTCACAATTACCTTGCAGCGGTGTGCAGCTATTATGAGGTGCCTATGAGCGATATTAAGAAGCCCATACGCCACACTGCCGAATATACAAAATCACGTTCGGACAATGGCAAAACTATTCGTGCAGACAACAATCCCGATAATCCTCGTTATGAAAGAACAATATCGTTTCAGCGTGTTGTTGGAATCAGGGCATCGGAACTTGCCAGACTTGAAGGCAGAGATTTAGTTAGAGATGAGTCGGGTCACCTTTGTATATTCGTCAAAAACGGAAAAGGCGGCAAAGACTCACTTCAAAGAATACTGCCTGAAAACGAAGAACTTGTAAAAAGCTATTTTGAAGGTATCGGAGAAAAAGAAAAGGTCTTTCAGCCGATTGAACTTTCCAATTCAATTGACTATCACCACATCAGAGCAGAGAATGCCAAACGCTGTTACGAGCATTATCTCGACAAGATTAATAACGAAGAAAGCTATGCAGAAAAGCTTGCAGACGAAATCCGTCTGCGTTGGAAATTGCACTGCACGCAGAAACTTCATGACGGCACAATTATCCCGAAACCCTTTGACGAAAAGCTTATCAGAGGCACATACAAGGTCAAAGGCAAAAACAAAGAGTTAGCAATCAGATACGGATTACCAACCGAATACAACAATCTTGCACTTGCTGCAGTATCAATTTTCCACTTGGCTCATTGGAGAAACAATGTCACTGTGCAGTCATATCTTTTATCGCACTAACCCTGAGAATACGGGAGCGATATAAAATTAAAATGATTAGGGAGGTGGTAGCTTGAAAAAAGCTCCGGTCAACAATAGTGTTGCCGGAGAGATTAAGAATGAAAATAAATTTGAAAGACCTGAAATTCCCAAAGAGGTCATCAGCGAACTTGCAAGATTTTTCTTGCCTGATATAATTGCTTTCTTTGAAAGCGAAGAAGGAAAACGTGAATATGAAGAATGGAAAAATAACAATAAATAATAATCTCTTGGCAATAGATTAACACCGCCGCTGCACATTGTGTAGCGGCGATTTATTTATAGCTGTGTCGAAAATTGATTTTTAAAAAGGCTATGCATTAGTATAATCTAATACATAGCCCGATTTGTTAAAGGTAATTATTTATCGCCTTTATGCTTTGTTTTGTCTACCATTGTAAATTTGGTAGAACCTTTCGGTGTGGGTGGAACTTTCTTGCCCTGTACAAAGGTATACTCCGTTTTACTGCCAACAGGTCTATATTGACCTGATTGAGGCACAACTCCACCAGTTTTTACTGTTTTTGCCATCTTTTCAACCCCTTTTAATTTTTGATGAATTTTGTGCCCGAACACTTGGGACAGGGCGGGAGTGTATCTGTGCGATCATCCAGAACAACTTTCTGATTGCACTTGATACAAACATAGGTTCCTTTGCCAGGCTTTTCTCCTGTTCTATGTATTGCCATTTATATTTACCCCTCTCTCGGTTGCAATTCAATGCTTGACATTCATGTCTAAAAATGATAGACTTAAGTTACTTTTCAAGTCAGGAACCAACCGTGTTCCGATTCAAAGCAGTGGTTGTAGCGAACCACTGCTTTTTCATTGTGCAGACATTGTAACACATTTGTTCGGATATGTCAACCCATTTTTAGTAAAAATTTTTACCTATAAAATATTTTTGTAAAAATATTGACTATGATTCGCTTTTGTGTTACTATATTTTTACAAACGGAGGTGTGTAATATGGCAAGAATTTATGTAACACCCGAACTCGGAGAAGCTATCAAGTCAATTCGCATGCAGAATAAAATAACCGGTACAAGTGTTGCTGAGCATATTAACAAAAGTTCAACATTTATCACAAGGTTAGAAAATGCCAGTATAGAAACAATTGACGAAAAAGATTTGTGGAATATATTCGACTTTATTTCCCAAAACAATAAAAATCATAATGAAACAATAGAAAAAATATACGAAACACTAAAAATTAAATACTCGCCTGAAGAAATAAGAAAACAGGTATGGTTTGAAAATTTCGATACTGTAATTCGTCAGATACCTATTCCCGAAAAATTGATTGACGAAATTAACGAAAGAATTCGAGAATTAGGAATCGAACCCATGTATCTTCTCAAACGAATCAATTCAAACGAATCACTTACTGACGAAGAACGTAACGATAATCACCCTTATAATAAGTGGTGGGCCAAAGATGATGCTCCAACAAATGCAACAAGCATTAAGATTAAACTTGATGAGTCTGATTTTATAAATATACTTTCAAAGAAAAAAGATACGGCTCCATATATTTATCTTTTGAGTATTTCATATTACCTTATTAAAATTGAAAGATTTGGTGAACTTGTAGAGTTAGAGTCAGACGAAGACAACAGTGCAATAATGAATGCTGCACACAATTTGTTGTGTAAACATAAATTTTTCTCATTAATTATACGAGAACAATTATTATCTTCTGTTAAAAGTCAAGAGGAATACGACGAACTTCTGAGTGAATTTGAGATTGAAAACATAAATGTTATAAAAAATATTGTTACCGCTCTACGTTTTTATTCTGACAAAAATATTAGATTTGCAAACGAACAATTACATAGAATTGAAGCAAATTTGGATTGGGATATGGGATTTGTATTAAAATTGGCAAGCCTAAATTTTGAATCGCTTTCCAAAGTTTCATATGCTTGTAAACAAGAACTCATAAAAAAAATTATTAATTTAATAGATGAAATTTCAGAAATGCCCGATTCAGAAAAAACTATCGATACATACTGATTTGCATTTTATAGAATTGGAGGTAAAATGTACAAAGAGATTTTTAGCCTTATTACAGAACCTTTAGGTCTGCCTATCAATATGTTTTGGGAATATATTATTCTTGCGGTTGAAGCCTTTGTTGCTTATGCAGTATCGTATAAGATTATAGGATTGCTTTATAGAAAGAGAGTTATCTCTGGAAGGGAGCAAGGAAAAGCTGCTCATTGGATTGTTCGATTGATTATATTTGTGACCTTGTGGGCAATAACTTATGGCGTTATTATTTTAGGTAGAATTATTATTGACTATCCTATTATATCTGTACTTGTTTTTATCGGTATAATTTTATTTGTCATTATGTCTATAGTGATTTTCAAAAAGTTCAAGAACAAACAAGTCATAGGTGATTGTTAATGTAATTTGATAATATCTTAAAAAAGAGTCGTTACACAATTCATGTAACGACTCTTTTTTAACAACTTATAAAACGCAAACATCCGAACGTGTCACCAATGATGACGATGTTCGGATGATTTGACTTTGGTGGAAGAGGGTGGATTCGAACCACCGAAGTCGTTGACGGCAGATTTACAGTCTGCTCCCTTTGGCCGCTCGGGAACTCTTCCATATTAAATTGGAGCTGGTGGACGGACTCGAACCCCCGACCTGCTGATTACAAATCAGCTGCTCTACCAACTGAGCTACACCAGCATATTTGCTGTGTTCCGTAGAACGCTTGACTAATATATCATATATTTTCAATTAAGTCAAGCATTTTTTTAAAAAAATTCAATAATTTTTGAATTATATTATAAACACAACAAATTCTTCTGATTCAACAAAATCTTATCATTATAAAGTTTTTCCGTGAACAAAGGTTATACCATCTTCAAAACCTTCGCTGTCATCTATGCGCTGCACACCGAGCACCGATGTAACATCATCGTCATCATCAGCATCAACAGCCTGCACGCCAAGCACGGATGTCACGCCTTCATCATCGTCATTCTCATCAACAGCCTGCACACCAAGCACAGATGTCACACCTTCGTCGTCTTCTTCCTCAATTTCACTTGTAAGTACAGTTGTGACAGAATCCACATCGTCATCATCAATTGCGTTAACTCCAAGCACTTCAGTAACTCCGTCATTCTCATCAGCAACAAGAGACACTTTTCTTTTTTCTGCTTCCGCTGAAATTTCATCCGCAGTATTTCCGGATTTTTCAATTTTAGGTGCAGAAGTTTTTGCTGATGTTTTTGATGTTTTGGCGGCTTTATTTGAAGATGATATGCTGTCTGCACTTGTTTTGTTTCCGGCTTTTATGCTTTCGATTGCCTTTCTCTGGTTTGCGCCCGTAAGGTCTCCGATAACATTTTTAATTTTCAGCTTAAAGAATAAAACAACACCCACCGCAAGCAAAACTACACTCAATGCAGCCGCAATATAACTTAAAACAGTTAAAGTTTCGTAATTCATTTTGAATTCTCCTTCGGATTTTTATTGATTTTGAAATGCTTTTATAAGAACAGCTGATATATTATCAGTTTCCATTCTCTCTTTAACAAGAGAAATAGTTTTCGTAATTGCGGATTGCATAGAATTTTTATCATCCAAAGATGTCGGTTCAAAAAATCTTGCCATTTCTGAAGGGGTAACTTTATGAACAAGTCCGTCAGAACAAAGCAAAAAGCAAACATCCTTTGATAATTTTCCGTAATAATACTCAGGTTTTACATCTTCCGTCACACCGACACTCTGAAGCAAGATGTTTCTTCTTGGATCTTTTTCAGCTTCTTCGGGGGTAAGTCTTCCGGCTGCTATTTCAGCCGAAATCAAAGAATGGTCATGGGTAACCTGCTTTATTCCCGAAGAAATCAAATATGCCCGCGAATCGCCAATATTCATTATATAATAATCAGAACCGATAATAAGCACCACCACCACGGTGCTGCCCATTGAAAGATTCTGTTTTTTTGCAAACTCAATTATTTTTTTGTTTTCTGAGGAAACAACTTTGTTCCACATTCTGACTATTTTCTCTATATTAACATCAATAAGCAACTTGTTTTCCAGCGCATTCACAAGCCATTTCATAAATGCCTCAACAAGAGTTGCACTGATTATTTCCCCCTGAGAAAGTCCGCCCATTCCGTCACAAAGTACCGCAAAGACAGCTTTCTCACCATTCACAGAAAAAACTCTTGCAGACAAGGCATCCTGGTTGCTTTTTTTCTTTATCCCAATATCTGAACATGCAGCAATAAAATATTCCATAATTATCTCCTGTTATATTCTTTCGAGTTTCCAAACCATCTGCATGAATTTATCTGTGTTCACCGAGAAAAGGAGGTGCGATAAATCGCACCTCCTCCCGGCTGATGCAGATTAAGAACCTGAAAGCTGTTCGTCGATTTCAATAATAGTGTTTTTGCACTGATCAATGTAATCTTTGAAACTTGTTACAGCCTCAGGAAGAGTTTTGGTAAGAAGCTTACGATATTCCTGGTCATATGTACTCTGAGCCTTATCGTGAGCATTACCTTCCCAGTAATCAGGGATTTCGCTTGTCATCGTTTTTTCGATTTTTGAAGCTGCCTCAGAAAGTTCTTTGATTGCATCATCTATAACCTTTATGCACTTCTCGATACCGGGTCTGTCAACACGTACTGCCATTTTATTCACTCCTTTCACAAATATATTTATGTAAAACCATTAGGTTTTGCATCAAAAATCAATCCTCTTTACCAATTCTTCAACTTCAGAATAGTCGGATTCAGCAACACCTAGCAACTCATCAAGCTTTTCTAAAACGTTGATATACTTATCGATATCATTAACCCAATCGAAATTAAAATCACTCATGAATTTTTTCCCTGCCGGAGTGTTCCATTTTCCTTTTAATGACTCCAAGGAAGATTTCAATTTGCTTTTTCCATCGCGCAGATCTGATATTGTTTGTTTAACATTTGTTCTCATCTTTTTGATGTGATCAACATTAAACTGTAATTCATCATTACCCCAAGCCATCAAAACCACCTCACAGCGTTAACTCCGGATTGATTTCAAGTGCGAGTCTTCTCTCTTGTTCAGCTTTTTCTGTATTGCCCTGTTCCTTGTAGATAAAATATCTGAACATATGAGAATCCGCATTCTCCGGATTAACATTCTCTAAATAATCCGCAAGGCTGAGAGCCTTATCATATTCACCCAACCTTGTGTGACAGAGCAAACGATAAATATAACCCTCATAGAAAGCGGGAGTGTCTATTGTAAGTTTTCTCAAATAAACTGTAAGATTCTTGTATTCAGTCAAGGCTTCTTCTTCTTTCCCCAACTTGTCCATACAAAACGCTCTGAAATATTTTGCTGTTGCGGTATAGAAATCACTAACTTCATATTTGAGAAGTTCCTCAGCTGTTTCAAGAGTTTTCTCATTGTCGTTCATTTTTGCATAGACATCCATTATCAAATAAAGAATATCTGCATCGCCATTAAGGATGACATTTGCCTTTCGAAGCGTCACCAATGTTTTTTCCATATCAAACTTATGCAAATATATTGTTGATTCCTGAATAGCAGCTTCCTTTATAACAGCATTGTACTGGCCGTTAATCTTCATCTCCTCAATAAAATCAAGGGCTTCATCATCTTTTTCCGCAGCAATCAAGGCCCTGAGTTTCACCATTGAAACATTAGGATCCTCAGGGAATCTGTCACAGCCCATTTCAGCAACCTGAAGCGCCTCTTCATATCTTCCAAGCGCACAATAAATTTGTGTTCTCATATCGTATGCTTCAAATGCATCCGGCAAAACTTTCTGCATTTCTTCAAGAGCATCCAAAGCCTCAGGGTATTTTTGATACGCCATATAAATTTGTGCTTTAAACAGACGAAGTTCACCATTAAAAGGCTCTTCAGATATAGCTTTTGAAACATTTCTTAACGCCTGTACGGGGTCATTGTTCTCACAAAAAATTCCAGCAAGTATGCGATACATATCCGCCGACTTGTAACCTTTTTCTTCTGCTTTATTGTAATATTCGACAGCTTTTATGCTTTCATCCTTAAGTAGATAGATGTTACCTATTGAGAAAAAAGTTTCGCCGGATTCCGGCATAATCAGTAAGCAGTTTTTAAAAGCCGTTATTGCATCTTCATAAAGCTCTAAATTTGCACATGCATTTCCGAGATGTGTATATGCATCAAAAGACTTATTATCCAGCTTTATTGCATTCTCGAACTCTGTTTTTGCGGCTCCGTAGTTGCCGCTTGTCATAAGTGAAATTCCCTTACTTATATAATCCTGGAAAAGTTCTTTATCCATCATTACTCTCCTTTTCAACAATCTTAACATTTTGTTTTACCAAAACTTCTTTTAACTGCGGTTCAAAATAATCATATATTACAAATTCATCGAGTTCCTCCTGAAATGATGTCTTATTAACATTTTCATCATACATTTCAACATATTCATAATATATTTTACCTTTAAAGTAAATTTCTCTTGTTGTTGAGTTATAATGCACTGCTATTTCATCATCAAAAGGAATATAAATTACATGTCTGTCCGCAGGAAAAGTTTCGTGCTTGATTCTAAAAGAATAAAGCAAAGCTTTTTCTTTTACCGACAGTTTTTCATTTATTCTGGCTGACAAATTTTGTGAGGACTTTTTTCCTATAAAAACTCTTACAAACAAACTGATTAATCCCAAAAGAACTAAACTAGTCACAGCAATGAATGAGATTGAAAAAAAATCTTTTTTCGGGACCCCCATAACATTCACTATTGCTTTATCCGGTGAAAATATCAGATAAACACAATATGCTAAACACAGCAAAGCGGAAATTATAATAAAAGCATGAAAAATCTTTAGTTTCTTGTTTTTTCTTTTTAAATATTCAGCTTGTAATCTTGACTTCAATTTTTCATTTACAGTTACCATGCGTATCCTCCTCCACCGCCTCCGCCTGCGCTTGTTGCAGGTGCAGGCATCTGAACTGCTCCGGTTGCAACGGAAGTTGAAGCACTGTCTATTAAATTTACGATTGCACTTATAACAGTGCCTGTGGTTTCTCCAACCTTTATTCCATATTTACCGTAAACAGAACCGATTTTGGTGAACCCGATTACGTCCGTAATGGCCTTTGTTCCGTTGTAGATCTTTTCAGCATCATAAATTGCCTCTTCAAGTTTTGTCATTTTAACATTTGACGGCGGGGGATCAAGGAGATGGTCAAATGTCGAAATCGACGAGTTAATTTTATTGATGTTTGTAAAGGTTTTGGCTACTTTGAATACTTTTACAGACCATTCAGGTGCCGACCATACTTTTTTACCATTAGTAAACTTAGTAAACTTATCGATTTTATAATCCCCAGCAAAAAATTTCTTTTTGAAATCAAACGCTGTCTTCGTATCTAAATCGCCCGACGTAATCTTAAATCCCATTTCTTTCATCAGATTTCTCGTTATGTTTTTATACGAAAAATCATATCCCTTAAAGAAAGTGTCCTTATTGATTCTTGTATTGATATTTGATTTTCCAGGTTTCTTTATTCTGTAATCATACACAATACCTAATTTTGCAACACTGCAAACTACATCAACAACTGTAGCGACATTATCGATAAAATCGATAGTTTTTCCTGTGAAGTTGAATATCTTGTTTGTTGTTTCGTCGCCCATATCTCTTTTGTCAAATGCTTCGCTCATCCTGGCAGTATCGCCATAATATCTTGCGGCGCCAGGTTTACCATCATATCCATCGAAAATATTTCCACTAAGACTTAGCGCCTTTCCATTGTCATATACCGTTGCAATGGTATTAATTGCTGCAATCGCAGCGGTGACACACGAAGCTACCGCTCCAATACAAAGGATAAGTCCTGCAAGTGATACACCACCTGTAAACGGTGCAGCCGCAACCGCTGCAATTGCTCCGGCAATAGCAGCAATCGTACCAGCAACCGAAAGTGCTATGTTCAATATGTATTTACCATCACCATATTTAAACCAATCAACAACTATTTCTTTTACTTTTTCGTATCTGGAATGTGCCCATTCATAGCAATCAGCAAAAAATTCAAACACAAAGTTACTGTTTGCCAAATCAACACAAAAAGTATTATAAAGCCAATCTCCGACTGCTTGATACCACTTTCGTTTTCCTATAACCGAATTCGCAATTTCCTCAATTCGACCGGAAACATTGCTGTCTTTACTTTTTGCTGTTGTGACAACATCATTTAATTTTTTTTCAATACTTGCAAACTTTTCGGATTTTTTGTTCAACTGATTTATTTTGTTTTGCGCAAGTTGAGAAGCAGTTGAAGCATATCCTTTAGAATCGCTGCCGGGAAGATTTGATATCGGGGTTTTTATTGTTTTTTTAATCTCACTGATATACCCCTCTATCTCGGTTTGAACTTTTCCTGCATTCTTCACAGCACTTTCCAGCTCGGAATATATGATCATTACTGTACCCAAATTATGTCACTCCCAAAAATAAATTGTTCCGCCTTCTGCTTTGATCTGTTTTTCCAAATCATCTATCTCTCTGTCAAGAGAATTAATTTTACTTTGGCATCTGTTTTTTTCTTTTGTCAAATATTCGCTGCAAGATGAAAGCGCATCATCTCCACCCACATAAGATTCCTTTTCGCTATAAATTTCGGTAGCTACAGACGATATTTTACTAACACCTGAAAGGCCTGAACGCAGAAAATTGGATGTTGCATATATTTTATTGTTAACATCCGAAACATCATCGCCTGTCTTACTGCTCATATTGTTGATAATTCGATTGATTGCGTCTCTTCTTTTGACATATTCATTAAACTGTTTTTTTTTGGTTCTTCTTTTTGCTTTTAAAGACTCAACACTCATCAAAACACCTCCTATTAATATCTGCTGTCCCTACCATCGAGAGCTTTCGACATATCTGTATCTGCTTGAATATAGGATTTTTCTATTTCAACAAGACTTTCATATATATCATAAAAGCTCTCTTTCAAGTCATCAAACTGTTGACTGAGGATATTATATTTCTTTTCGAAAGTGTCTGCGCCTTTACCCGACCAAGAATACATAAGGTTTGATTTGGCTATATCCATGTCTGACTTCAAGGTTCTCACCTTTTCGGCGATTCTCTTGCTTTCGTTTATTACCGCATCAAAGCCACTGGTATCTAACTTGAAATCACCGTCCGAAGCTTTTGATGAATAAGCATAATATTCGCTCATACCTCTTTCTCTCCTTCTGAAATTTTAATTCTCAACAAATCAGAACCATTCAACAGGAAGCAATCATTGGGATTAACTTTCTTATAAGTTCTATTTATACCTGAAGGCAAATCACAGAACTTAGCTTCATGTATATTGCTTGTAATGATTGATTTTTTACCTTCTCTCAGATGCTTAAGCAACTCCGGAGCACCGAAACCAGCTGACACATCTTCAATGTCAGAGAATATAACTGATAATCCCGTAGCTTTAAATTGCTTGATCATCTTCTTGTACTGTTCAAATGTAGATTTATTGCTTGAAATATACTCTATTGCATCTTTATTGTTTATAATAACAACAATCTGATGACACTTTGATAATTTGTCTGTTTCTCCATTGACTATAAATTTATGTCTTTCCTCCATCTCTGCCATAATCTCGTCAAAGACGGAATTGATTTCACTATAATCAATCGTATAACGCTCAACATAAACTTTGTCTGCATATTTTTTCAAAGGTCGTTCTACAGCATCAAAAATATACATTTTTACAGGTTTGTCAAATATTTTTTCGTTAATCTGGTAAAGCAAACAGTTCAACACAGATATATTTCTTTTTGAATCATTACCAACAATGCTGAATTCATTCATCGCCTTAAGGTCAACAGAAACAAGAGTAACATTGGAATACTCAAGTGCAAGAGGATATTTGTAACCAGCAAAATTACAATCATAGTTGTTTTTAAGATAATTGAAAGTAAGTACTTCGGGAATTTCAGGAATCTTTTTAGCGTATTTACCAACATTCTTTTCGTTAATTTTACTAACAAAATCCTTCATTTCCTTAACGCGATCAATTTCTTTTTCGCCAATGAAAGCTCTGTAAATCTGACAATCAAAATATTCTTTTTGATAGGAAACAATACATCTTCCGGGAACATTTTTAGGCTTTTTTCTGCAAAATTCCAGCAATGAACTATATTCTGAAGAATCATTACAATGCAAAGCCACCCTTGATGAAAAATTTGAAATATATTTGTATCCAATTCCTCCTGTTTGAGAATTAGAAACAACTACCGATATTCCAACTGAAAGACCTTCTCTGCATATAATTACAAACGGATCTTCATCATCAAGATACATTTCCTTCATAGCAGTAAAATTATCAACAAGAATAACAATTTGAGGCATATCTGTATATCCTGCTTCTCGGTAAGCGCCGAATGAACTTACGCCGACTTCAACAAGTTTTTTCTTTCTTGAAGCAATTTCCGAGTTGATAAGCTTGAAGAAATTCTTAAGTTTTTCGTCATCGGATGCACAAACTACACCGCCGACATGGTTAAGTTTTTCAAAATTCTTGAGAACCATTGAAGCAAAATCAAGGATGTAGATATTAACCTCATCAGGTGAGAATCGGCTTGCAAGCGAACGGATAATAAGCTGAAGGAAGTTTGTTTTTCCGCATCTTGAAGAACCGATTATCATGACATTTTCCTCTGCAAGATCAAGGTTGATTTCACCCTGATACTGATGTGCGGGATCATCATAAATACCGATAGGAACTTTTGAGTTGACAAATTCATCGTCCATAACAGACGCCTTGTCTGCATCGATTATTTCTTCAAGCGGCGGCAAGCATATGCTCGGAAGTTTTTCAATTGATTGACTCTCACAATAAGCTTCAACATAATTTACAATAGCCTGAAGCTGTGTTTCGGATTCCTTCTCACTCTTCTTATTCTTATGTTCATAGATAAGTTTCTTTGCACCGGAGAAATCAACCGCAGAAATCTTAAATTCATTTTTAAGACCTTCATCACTTACTACCGCAGGAGCACCACTGTATGCTGACTGGAACAATTCGAAGATTTCATTGTTACCAACCTGAAGATAGGCTCGTCCGGGTTCTTTGATTTCTGCAGCAAGAGGACTCTTAAGAACTTCATTAGTGTCTTCCTTGGTCTGAACCTTAAGACAAAGCTTGAATTTGGAGTTACTCCAGATCTGATCATTAACCTGACCTGCAGGCTTCTGAGTTGCAAGAATAAGATGAACACCAAGGCTTCGTCCTATACGGGCCGCACTGATAAGCTCTTTCATGAACTCAGGCTGATCCGCTTTAAGTTCAGCAAATTCGTCAACAATAATTATAAGATGGGGAAGAGGAACTTTTGCTTCGTTTGCTTTATATTTTTTTATGTACTGATCGATGTGGTTAACATCCATTTCAGCAAACAAGTTCTGTCTTTTGAGAAGTTCTGCTTTAATGGAAAGCAAGGATCTGTTTATTTCTGCACCATCAATATTTGTAATTGCGCCGATAAGATGAGGTAAATTCTTAAACTGATTTACCATACCGCCACCCTTGAAGTCAATCATTACAAAACTTACTTCATACGGATGAAACAATGTTGCCATTGACAAAACATAACTCTGAAGGATTTCACTCTTACCGGAACCGGTTGTACCCGCAACAAGTCCGTGCGGTCCATGGAACTTTTCATGAAGGTCAAGCGATACCACTTCGTTTTTTCGCATAACGCCAAGCGGTGCCGCCATGGTTTTAAAGACCTGTGACGATTTCCATCTGCTTGTAAGATCGAGGTCTTCAGCTGAATGTATACCCAAAAGTTTAAACAGTGTTATATTCTTTGTGAGTGAACTTTCGAGACCAACTTCTTCGCAATATACGGGGGCAAGTCTTTGAGCAATGAACAATGCATCCTCATCTGATATTGTAGAATAGTTGAAATCCACACCGCTGTTAACATCAGACGACGGAAAAACTCTGCCGCTCATTCCATCGGGATTAAGGATAACAATATCCTGGCATCCCTGCGGGAGCAATTCTTTGAAATTTTCAAAGAACACAAAAGTGAAACCAAGCGAGTTAGCTTTCTCGATATATTTTGAAAGGGGATGAAGTTTGATGCCAACATCATCAAAAACCATCACAACAACATGAGGATAGCTTGTTTTGCTTGATTCACGTCTTGAAAGTTCAACATAAAGGTATTCAAAAAGATTGTTTTTACTTTCGTCATCGCAAACAATATTTCTGACACCCAAGGATTCATTATAAATATTTTTGAACCATCTGGCCCAATAAAATCTCATTGAATGTTCTTCAGAAAGAATGAAGAATAATTTGACATCATTATAATAATGTCTGACACACAAGTCGATAATCATGTTCTTCATTATTCTGTAAAGAAGCTCATCATCACCAACTACGCCTACTGAATTAAGCTGTGCAAACTTAGAAACGACAGGTACATTGTCAAGGTTTTTAAACTCGTTATGAAGATCTTCAGGTTTATTAAGAAGAGCATCTGTGGTTTCGATTCTTTCTTGCTTTTTATAATCAATCTGCCTGAGTGCGGGCAGATTTCCGACACCCAATCTGACATGAAGGAAGTCCTCGTCTTCAACGGTTCTGTCGAAAAGATCACCTGAAAACTCTCTTACCTGTTCAAGCTCGTCCTCGACGGAAACATATATATCGCCGAGAAGGTCTTTTTCCTGATGGCGGATCTCATCGATTTCCTTGCCTTTTCTCTCGATATACTTCATATATACCGTTTCTCTCTTGCGTACAGTTTCACGATAGTCCTTTTTACCGTTTATCATACTCAAGATTGATGTTATGATACCGACACCCATGGTGCAAATACTGAACAGAATATATGAGTTCCCCGAAAGATTTTCAAGAAATCCACCCTGCCCCGAAAGCGCACCGCCCCTTACGAATATAACAAGAAAAATCGACATCAAAGACGGAATCAACGACATCAAGAAATTGCTTTTAGGCTTGTCGGGCTTTTTGTCGGGATCAAGAATTGGAATTCCTTCTTGCGAAACAACATATTTAAGTCTTGTGTTTCGGTTGAATTTCGGATATTCCAAACAACTGCCAATTCTGTGAAGCGGTTCGGCATGCAGATTATTATTAAGCTGTATTTTCAGCGAGCTGTCAAAATAAATGAAATTCTCTTTTAAATAGAAGCTGTATCCAAGAACAGAAAAAAACATATAGTCCGAAATCGGCTGGGATCGCATTATGCGCTGACCGTTAATAAAAACTCCGTATTTGCTTCCGTTATCGGCAACAATCCATGTTCCGTTTTCGTTCTGAAGCGAAAATTCATATGGTTCCATGAGTTCATCCGAAAAAACCACGTCACATGACTGTGATGCGCCGAACGAAACGCTGCTTTTTCCCGATATATCAATCTTTCTGTTATAATCAAAATTTTCGGCATCAAAACTAAGAGTAAATGTGAGTGCCAGAATTTCCTGATTGTTATTCTGATATCTTATCGAAAAAGTATCACCGTGTTCCAAACCTTTGGATACATATTTCATAGCACCGGAATCAGAAATATAAATATTTTCTCCGCACCTGAGCTGCCAGCCGTTGTTAGTACGTCTGACCATCAGTTTGAAATCACCTGAAAACGCCTCAGGATTAAATCTTACATCACACGATTTGTCAGTTCCTATAGCTATTGCATTGCGTTCCGATGAAAGCTCTATTTCTTTGTATACTCTTTTATTGAACAGAGTAATTTTATATGTCGTCTCCATAATTAACCCCTTATATCAAATGAATTACAGTTCCGTCATGAAGGCCAAACTCATCAATGGTTTTGTCTCCTTTGAGCAAGGCAATAGGATTTTCGGCACTGAGAAAGCATTTATATAAATTATCTGTATCCATTCCCAGATGGAAACTCTCATTTATCGCAACAATCAACTCATTGGCACTGATATTAACCGGAATTTCAACATCAGTTTCTGTTGAATTGCGATGATCGCAAACCAAGACAACTATAGTTTTTTTATCCATTACTGTTCACATCTCCTGTTAAAACAAACTTGAAACAATCCGATGTATACATTTCATCTGACAAATATCCGACAGCTGTGCACCGTTGGTGTTGAACATTGGTATATAAACACTGACAGGCAATGTATCCATCCCGCTTTTAAGATAATTTTTCTTATCAATGCAAAATTTGTTACAGCAAAGCATATAACCTGAACAATCAAAGTTATCCAGAAACTTCTTTAATTTGAATGAAGAAAATTCATCCTGAAGAGCAATAACAACCGTGTAATCAGCCATAGACATAATATTTATCAGTCCCTCTGTGAAACACGTTTCGCTGTCAACAATTATATAATCATAATCGTTTCTGAGTTTTTCCGCTTTTATTAATTCGTAATAATCTTCCGCTTTTATGCTCAATGCAGGTAAAACCTGCGAAAAGAAAGCTATATGATGAATATCGTCATGTTCAACTATATTATCGACTGTGCTTGCGCTGAAATTATCGAGAATATATTCATCACTTGCTTTTCTTTTATTTTTTATCCAGTAAGAAGCCGATTGAAAACAGGTTGTATCCGCAAAAAGAACCTTCATCCCGTTTTTTGCAAGACACTGTGCAATTGCAGATGCGACAAGCGTCTTGCCGCTTCCGCCAATCGGTGATGTTACCAGAACAACCTTGCACCCATCGCCGTCCGAATCGTTACTGTACCGTGCGGGATTTATAGTTGAAAGCATTGTTTCAATTATTTTCTCGGTTTTCTCACCTTTATAAATATTGTAAACAAAGCCCGTTTTTGCGTTCTGGCACTCATCAATACTATCTTTCAGAATGCATATAAGGTCAATATTGTTTTTCTCAACAACGTCGGAATATAAATTTTCTTCAATAAGAAGCACAGCCATTTTGGGAGACTGCGAAAAGAACTCCCTGATATATTCCCTTTGAGTTATTATAAAAACTTCCGAACTATCGCCTGTTTTTTCTTTGAGCTTATCATTTATTTGCAAAGCAAAACTTTCGTTTGAAGAAACAACTGCAATTTTAATTTTTTTCAAGCAATCACTCCTCAAAACATTTTAACCTCAAAATAGTTTTTCGAGATTTTTATTTTATTGCCTTCTTTTAAGGGGAATTTTTGTCCGGGAACAACTCTTATCTCGTCCACAAAAGTTCCGTAATCGCTGTTAAGATCCTGAATAAACCAGCCGTCGTCCCATACAATTTTACAATGCATATCCGAAACTGTTTTATCAAAAGGAATTGTCCCGTCCACACAATCAGGCATTTTACCGATAATATATTCCTTCTTGTTTATAAAAAACTCCATCGTCATGGCATTTGAAACGCTGACTATTGCAAAAGGTCTGAATCCTGTTCTTGACGAAGGAACAAACGGCTCGTAAATTGTTGTTTCTTCTTCTTTCTTGTTCTTTCGAGAGAAAAACATTACAGGAGCCATAAAAACAAACATGAATACAGCAATTATGAAGAACACAAAAGCACCGTTCATGCCTGAGTTTTTGTAATAATTAAAAATTACAAACAGCGCAACAAGAAGAATCGGAATATAACATGAGAAGAAAACAAGTACGCTCGCTGTTTCCTTTTTCATTTTCTTTTTTTCTTTTTTTACTACTTTCTCAACCATGCGCTGATTGTTGGGATTAGTTGAGTTGTAAGATTTCGCTGACATACTTTGAAGAAGAGCGTTTATTTCTCTCTCCGAAGATACAGGATTGTCTTCCTTCTTCAACGATTCATTGTTTTTTGCAACGCTGACAGGTCGTTCAACCTTCGGCTTTGAAGTATCATTAACAGCTGCATATGGCCGGGATTCTACTTTTTGCGAGAAGGACGATTTCTCCGATTCAGATGGTGCTCCGGTCTTGTAACCGGTTTCAGGTGACACTGTAGCAACATCTTCTGTTTGCAGTTTATTGATAATTTCCTGAGTGTTAATTCTGAAATTCATCAACTCTTTACAAATCTGAACTGTAAAAGATGACATTCCTTCGGGGTTTTTCAAAACAAAATCTCCAAGTAATTCCCTTATGTTTTTTTCAAATATAATATGTGCGCTTGGAGACGATTCTCTTTCAACAGGCAAATAGATAAAATATGCCTTGAAAGTCTGTTTATCAATAAAAATATCCTTGGGATTAAGACTTATATTTTCTCTGTGCATAAGATCCATATTCCTGAGCTCAAGAACAATCGAGAGAACATTATATATAACCGCCAGATATTGCTTGCTGTATATATTTTTCATTGCATCCTGAAGTGTTGATAACGAAGACACATCGTAAATCAGTCTTATCTTACCGTTAATGGAACTTTTGCTGCATTTTACAAATCCCTTCGAAGCATGACTCTGAAGCAGCTTGTAACCTGAAGGAGAGAAAATACTTTTTTCATTGATATCATACACAAGAGAAGTCTTGCTTCTGTTTAACGTAACCAAGGCTTGTGTATTGCTGTTATTCATTTGCAAGCCATCCCTTCATTTGAAATTTTCATCTTACCGAAGCGTTGGGGCTCCAGTCATCATAGACAGAACCGTTTATCATAACCGAAGAAGCGGCATTGACATAAATCGGTCCTGCAGGCGTCCACATTGAACTTGCCACTACGCCTACTTTGTATTCTCCGTCAGGCATATTCGACGGAGTAAAGTGTACTCTTTGCTTATCCTCTATATACGGATTTTTCTCTAAACAGAACGAAGCATTTCCGAGATTTCCGTCCTCTTTCACAAGATACATCGTTCTGCAATCTCCTGAATTTGTATATTGGAATTCAGGGAACATTGCAACTACATTCTGTGCATATGTATAATCATTGGGTGAAACATTGTAGCCTGCTTCACTGCATTCCGTTCTCACGGTATACGAGAACACTGCCGAAAGCGCAGAACCTGATGCAATCGTGTTTCCGTCATAATATTCAGCCGACTTCATGGGTGTGAGAGCCAACGCCGAATCCCCGGTCATTGCATAGTCTATTCTTGTGAATGTTCCGCCACTGTTGCATATCCATTGCGACCATTTTGCAACCGACGGTTTGAATTTTGTGTAGGCTGATGCTTTTGAATAATTTTTATTCGATCCATGCTCCATCATAAGCTTGGTATCGGGTGTGCTGAATTTGTTCACCGTCTTTATGCCTTTTGTTATGCTTGAGGTGTTATCTGCATACGGTGACGAGGAATTTTCCTGATCAACATTCCATACCATTTCCGCTCTCAATGTTACAGATGAACCGTCGGGCACGTCCCATTTGAACCATACCAGATTGCTTCCGTAACGGGGAATGGGAACAGATTTTGAACCGACCTTCTTGTTGTTGACATAGAAATTAACCGTTATCTTATCACCCATCGGGTCGGATTCATAGAGATTGAATCTGCTGTGATTTGTAACAGTGCAAGTTGTTACTGCCTGTGTTTTTTCTGTTTCTTTCACCTTGCTCGGTGCATTTCCGATATAACTTTCCCATGTGCTTCTGTCTACAATACTTACGGAAAGATTTATATCTCTTTTGACTTTAACGCTTGCCGAGAGTTTGTTGTTTGTCATAACCGGCTCGGTATACCTGCTTCCGGATTCCGCTGAAACATTGGAAGAATTAAGAACTACCGTAACCGTATCTCTCTGGTCGGAATTATCGGTAACACATCCAACATTCAGTACACAGCTTCCGTTTTTGGTTGCACCCTTATCAAAGGAAAGTGTTGTTTCACTGATTCGGATTACTTTTCCGCCGTAGGTGAAATAAATTGCAACAGGAACATTGCTGTATGCCTTGTAGGGATTTGCATTCTTTACCGAAAATCTGACCGTAACATTTGAATTTTCAAAACATTCGGAATTATCCAGGGTGACACTCGTCACCTGCAGATCACGCTTGAGCGTTATCTGACCCGAAATTGTATTGTTATTCATGTTAAGATCTTTTGTTCCTTCTTCAGGAGAAATGTTGATGTCATATGTATAACTTCTGTTCGCGGATTTGTCGCCGTATGATCCGACTTTAACTTTCCAGGAAACGTTTTTTGAGTCTTCGCCCTTTGCAAAACTGACCGCTCTTGTTGCACCGTCAGTTATCTGTACACCTGTAAAACCGCCGCTGTTGAGTTTAAGCGTTGCATTGACCGTTCCCGCTTTGCTCGGATTGGTTCTTTTTATCTGAGTTGAGATTGTAATTTCCTCTTCCTCGAATTTTTCTGCATTTGCAGGAACAGAACCCAATGTGAAATCGGAGTTTTCAAAAGCCTGACTGAACCACACGAAAGCACCTGCATATTTCATAAACGTACTTTTTTGATTTCTGAAAGCCTTTTCTGTTCGGGCATCTTTCCATGTGTTTTGCACGGTACCCGAACCAAGACCAAACCACGCACCGTTACTGATATAACTTACCGATGCGCCTCTGTTCAATGTCAAACCGTATCCCAACATTGTATAGTTATATTGATCATAAGATCCGAAACCTTCTGCATTTTTATTGCCATCCAATGCAAGTGCATATTCTGTTGGAGTATAGTAATAATATCTGCCGTTGACATATGATCTGATAGTCGGTTCAACCATCAATGCCCAAGAATCGTCTTTTGTAATGGTTATGTTTGATCTTGAACATACATCGCTAGCAAATCTAAAGCGTTTTGCCTCACTTCCTCCAAAGTAATTGGCGATTACTTTAAATGCATTGCTCATTTCAGTGTCATTAATAACCGACACAGTGGGCAAACTACTATCTGCTATCAACTTATTTCCAAGTTTGGAAATTGTCGTCGCACTTAACGAAGCGCCGTTTACAGCATAATCAAACTTTGTACATCCGCCAATATACGCTTTAGACTCCCTTGTAACTCTTGAGTCTTTATAATAATATGCAAACGCCTTCTCATTAAATTTTCCATAAGGGCTTTCCTTTGTTGCCGTACCGTCACGATTAATATAAACCGTAACCTTATACATATAAATTGTTGCTGAAGACGGTCCGCCCGGTTGAATGTTTGATCCGCCACCAACCTGAGTATAGTCAGCAAACGCTTTCATATTGTTCAAAGAGAAAAGCGAACACACTGTTGTCAAAACAATAGCAAACACCAAGAATGCTCTTGCTGTTTTTTTCACCGCCGACACCTTCCTTACTCAATAATAATCGCTCCGCCTTCGGGCTCATAACCGTTTTTGTAACTGTCTTCGTTTTCGAAGACCTGCCACTCTCCGTTACCGCCTGCAGCAGTTACAATCATATAATTTTCGCTTATAGTCGGTTCAACCACGGATTCCCATTTATAGGTTACCGTTTTATGAGTTATTTCTTTTTGAACAACGCGGGTGGTTTTTTCTTTTTCTGAAATCTCATAAAGAACCGAACTGTTATCAGACATCTCCGAAGCCGTCGGATCATCCGAAGGCTTCAGAGTAAAATAAAATACAACCGATATAATCGCAAGCACTACCATTACTGCTCCGATTATAAAGAGCGCTTTGTTTTTCATGTTATCGCTCCTTAATTAACTACGACGGGGTTTTGTGCCTTGGGAGTTGTTACCGTCGGATTCTTTCTCTGTGTTGTCGGTACTTCTTCACGGACATTTTCGCCTCTGTGTTCAAGCAAGTTCTTGGGTGTTGTTGCAGGCTCTGTCACAAGTTCTTCACCGGTTGACACAGCATTCTTCTTTGTGTAATGCGAAGAAATTGAAAACGGAACAGAATATGAAATTCCGATATCTCCAATTATATTTACCGTTCTTCCCACACGGAAATCCATGCGTATTTCCAGTCTTTCTGCACTAAGCTGTTCAACCTTGAAATCTCCGCTTCCTGTAGGAATGATAAAAATACTATTGTCTGAATCGCCACGATAGTATTTACCGCCCTGACTGTGAAGACCCATTTCTTTCTGCAGTTCCTGCATATAATATTTTCCGTCAAGTCCTATCGATTCAAGATAGTCAATCTGTTCTTCATCTGTTGCGGATGTACCGATTTTGATGGAAGAAAATATTTCGGATGCATTTTTAATTATCATACTGTCAAGTACGCGTTGAGCATCATCCTGAGTTGTTTTCAGAATGGTCTGTATGCTCGCATATTCAAGCACAACAGCAAAAACTATCATTATAACAAGGAATATAACAGCGGTTTCAACCGTGGATATTCCTTTTTTCTCTTTTAAGACAGCTTTTACTCTGCTGAATAAATTATTCATTAGGGCTCCGCCTTTCTGAAAATCAATCCTTGAAATAAACTCTTGAAAGTCCTGTTTTTGAAACTTTTGCCGTTATTTCAATACTATCGCCCAACGCGCCGAGACCGCTGAATGTTGTTTTGCAAGTAACCGTAACGGTTATCGGGTCCCCGAGCTGAACCTCATTCTTTGAATGATTATAGTATTTTTTCGCGGTTATTGTATAATCTGCATCCACACCTGCTGTTGCGCAAAGTTCGTTAAATGAGCTGTCAATTTTTGAACTCTTTGTAAGGCCTTCGATTGCACAAACCTCTGCCATTTCCGCAGCAATGTAGTCAATATCCTGCCTGAGTGTCAGATATGAAAACACATTAAGAGCAAGAACTATTGCCATCATGGAAACAAAAATAAGAATTACAATATCAATATATGATTCGCCTTTTTTATTTCTGAGGGCTAAAATTATTCTGTTTTTCATTATATCCCTCCGTATTTTACAGGCTGAAAAGAAGACCCATTTCGCCCACCATTGTTGAGCCGAAAACAACAAAATAAATCATAATAAAGCAGAACAAAAGAACCATTGAAAGTTTGTTGATCTTTCCGGGAATCTTTACAGCTTTATTTTTAAGATTCTGTCTCTGAATATCGGAAAACTTAATGGAGAGAGCTGCCCAATAGAAGTCTGTATCATCGCCTCGGATAACACTTATAAGACCTCTGACGGTATCCGATACCATAGATGAACCTATTCTGCTTTCAAATCTTGTGAGCGCAGATTCATAGTTACCTGTTTTCATGTCTGCTATGGTGATATCGAGTTCTTCGCGCATTACTTCAGAAGCGTTCTCACGATAGTTTTCCATTATTGAAAGAACGTCTCTGTTATATTTCAATGTTTTTTCTATTGTTGAAATAAAATGCGGTAACTCATATTCAATCTGCTCTCTTCTTATTTTGATTTTTTCCTGTATGGATGTAAGCTCTTTCATAAGAATTGCAATTCCGAGAAAAACAACTAAAACCATAAGAATCGGCATCATAAAAATTGCCGGTATTGCAAGCAGAAAAATCGGTGCAGATTTTACAACTGCATCCGCAATGAATTTTTCGGGGGTTCTGTTATCGCTGGCCGATTTGAGGTCTCTTTCCATCTGTAATCTTTTGAATTCATTAACTTTTATATATTTCGAAAGATTATCTGAAACACCCATCATCCAGAGTTCTATCGACGAAACTTCACTGCTCTGCTTTGCCATGTTTCTCATGGCTTTTGATGTTTTCATTGAAGCAATTCCGAAAACATCCGCAAGAATCATATAAACGCCGATGCCCACAAGACCGCCAAGCAATATATTAGTCAGTGTCATTTAATCACTTCCGTTATTTCTTATATTCGATAGGTTTGGTATACTTGAACATCAGTGCTGCCGTAACAACTACCACAAGAGCAATAACTGCTGTTACAATCTTTCCCGGAAGGGAATCAATAAGCACCATAAACCATTCTTTGTTGAGTGCATAAATCAAAGGATAGTTCAGAACAACAAGAAGTACCATTGTGAGATATTCTGATCTGGGGCTGTAAACAAGTGTCTCAAGTTCCTGATTAACCTGTCTTACTTCCGTAAACTTTGCAACAATAGGCAAAAGAGTGGTCTTCTGTGTTCTGTCATCCTGACATGATATAAGTGCATCACACCATTCTCTGAAAATATAGTTGGTTGATGCTTCTTTCAAATCGTATATTGCCGATTTTGTGTTAGCACTGATAACGCTCGCCTGATTGATGAATGAAATCATCATGTTTTTTACAGGCGGTCTGATATAACCTATATTTTCACGTACCGCTGCAACAATATCATCATTTCGCACATAAGAAGTAGTGATGATAGAAAGCGCGGTTTCAAGTTCTTCGTTCATCATTTTCTCAAAATGATTCATTGACGATTTAACATACATAACGGGAATGAATGTGAACGATACGCTTAATACAGGTGCAAGAAACCAGTTGTCAATCAACAATGCAATAATCATACCGCTTACAAAAAGAGCCAGTGCAGCTGTACAAATAAGAGCGAATTGTCTCTCTTTTCCCATTATCTGAAGGGCACGTCTTATAGCGTTAATTTCCTTTGTGAGTTTTCTGTGGGATGAATCACCTCTTGCTTCGCCCGCCTTGACGGAAAGTGACTCCTCATATTCGAGCAGAACAATAATGTCCTTTGTCATGCTTTCGGGAGTGAGCTCAAAGACAATAATTATACCCACAACAAAAATCATGGCGGATAAGAAAGAAATCATGGTTGTCACTGTTTCTCTCCTCCTTTTCAATAAATGAATATCATATTTTATAAAAACTGTCTGAGTAATGTCTGAGGAACACCGTACTGCAACAACTTCTTTTTAAGACTGTTGGACATGATTTCAGGCTGGTCAAAATGACCCTCAACCTGATAACCATCTTTAGTAAGAATGTTGTTGGTGATATTATAGTTAAACAATGTACGATATCTTCTTTCACCATTCGGAAGAACTTCTGCTTCTGCAATTTCCATAACCTTTCTGTCATTGTTTTCAAGTCTGTGTGTGAAAACAACAATAGGAAAGGCCTGTGCAGCCTGAATGAGCGAAGTGTTAAAATCGATAGGGAACTTTTTCTGACAAAGAAGCGCTATACGCATATGCGTACCTTCGCAACCGCTGGCGTGAACACTGCTTACAACAGTGTGTCCCGTAAGACTGGCTTCAACTGCTGAATAACACTCAACGTCTCGCATTTCACCAACACAGATAATGTCGGGATTAAAACGAAGAGATGCAACAACCAGCTTTTCCTGGCTGATATCATAGTTCGGATTTTCGCTGGGTCTTGATAATGTATGGACAACATTGTTTTTTATAACGCCGTTCTCATCTCTTCTGACAAGACCGAGTTCTCTGGCACCACTTTCGATTGTATATACACGCTTGTTATCAGGAATTGTTGTTAGCAAACAGTTAAGAAGGGTTGTTTTACCTGTACTTGTTGCACCCGCAATAACAAGAGATACGCCGTATCTCATGCACATACAAAGGAACTTGAGCATTTTTTCTGTTGCAAAATCCGTTGTCATGAGCTTATCAAGAGTAACTCTCTGCGGATGAAGCAAACGAATAGATGCACTTATACCGTTTATTTCGTCAACGATAGGAGCTTTAAGAACGGTGATACGGGTATTGTTGGGTAAGTGACCCTGAGCCATAGGCGTCGCATTATCAATAACCATACCTGAATTATGAAGCAATCTTTTAAGAATATCTACGGCATGCTGAGGAGAATGAAAATGTTCAACACTCTTATGTATACTACCATCTACATATGTTATGGCAATATCATCCCATGCATTGACGTTGATTTCTTCAAGATCCGGAGACTCAAGATACTTTGTGAGAACTGAGTATTCAGCCATCTCGCAGTAAAGATCATCAATTATTGTTTCTGATGAGTGTCCCTCAACTTCACAAGGGAAGTCGTATAAATACTTGTTTATATAGGCTTTTATCTGTTCTTCGGATTCATTGTCATTAAGAGATGCCGAGAAATTCTTTGAAATATATCCCTGAACATCGTTGAGTAAATCCCAAAAATCAATCTTCTTGCTCAACGTTCAATACCTCACCGCAAATTTTCTTCATTTCTTCCTGATATTTCTTGTTATTCAAGGTATCAAGAAGCTCTCCGTTATAATATTGTTTCTTAAGATCAAGGCAGAATGAAAGTGTATGTTTTATGTTTCCAAGGCAATTTGCCGCATCATCAACAGGCATGAACACATCCTGCTCTGTTACATTAAGAATAGGAATATGTCTGTCAAAACCGTATTTTTCATCGGTATACATTTTGACATTAGAAGCAAGGAAACTGATGCTTTTTAATGAGGGTGAAGCAACTCTGAAGCAATAATCCGCATTCTGCATAGCAATATTGCTTATTTTATCTTCAAGAGTGCTCGAGCAATCAACAATAACATAATCGCCGAGATACTGACACATGCTGAGAAACGTTGTTGCCTTATCAACCGTATAATCTGCATAGGTGTATTTATTTTCGCCGAGTGTATATCCCATAAATACAACGTTTTTTATACCCTTGGCAAGAACAAAATGTGAAAGAACATCACCGGTTGTAAACTCAGCCATATTAAGAAGCTTACCCATTGAATAAAACTCATTGGGTTTCTTGTTGGGAAAAATAACAGGAAGTGTCGGTGTTGAAAGGTCAGGGAAAACACAAATAACCTTTGCCGAGGAATTGTTGTTATAAATTTCCTTCGCAAGTTTTACTGCAAGGGTTGTTTTTCCCGAATCGGGTGATCCCCATACTGTAATAAGTTTTGACATATCAAGTCCTCCGTTTACTGTGCTGCTGCAACAGTTGTTTCAGGTGCTGCTTCGGGTGCAGGCTGAGCTGTTTCAGGTTCGCCATAATTTCTTTCAAGAAGGCTTTCTGCACCGGGACTTGTTCCCTTGCATCTGAGTGCAAGTGTTATACTGCCAATGTTTGCATACTTGTGGAGAGTTTGTGCCTGTTCTTCGTCAAGAAGAAGAGTTGCTGTAGAAACACTTTCTGCCATGCTTCCGTCTTCGTTTTTGGCAATATCACCACGGTCAATACCGCTGTCTGTTGTGGTTGTGATAACCTTTACATATTCAAGACCTTCAGGAATAAATGAAGTTCTTTCGCCGTTTTCATTCGAGAAAACAATAACACTTACGATATCTCCGTTTTCAAGCTTACCGGAAAGACCATCGGCAAATGAATCGAGAGAGATACTCATTGCAAGGTTGCTTCCGTAAAGGCCATCAAAAATAGCGCCTGAACTTGCACCGTTTATTGAAACCTTGTGCTGAGAAATATATTCACCCGCAACCATTTCACAATCGGCATAAGGCACACCAACATAATCTTCGCTTGATGATTCGAAATACTTATTCATAAAAACATCATATGTATAATAAACACCGTTTGAAACAAGGGATTTCTTTGCTTTGTAAGCTTCGATATGATCCATTGTGATTTCGGAACCTGAAGCGATTGTAACGCCTTCCTTAACTCGGACAACTTCTACTGTTCCATCTGTAAGATTGTTAATAAGGGGACCTACACCGAAGCACAATACAAGTGCAAGTGCAATACAAATAATACCCAATACGGTTCTGTTTTTCATTTTAATATCCGCTCCTTTAAACTTATAAAGTTGAATAAATAATTGTTGCCGCAAAACAAAAATAAGGAATCATCGGAATCCTTTTTACTTTTTCTTTTTTGACAACTGAGATAATTAATGTGCCGATTATGGAAGCCAACAGACCCATAACCATAACGGTCACACCGTTTTTGATTCCGAAAAACCATCCTGCAGCTGCAAGAAATTTAATATCAGCACCACCGAAGGTTCCCGGTTTGACAACTGCCGCCACAAGCGGAATGATCCCGAGAACAAAAGCTCCCGTAATCATAGACAGCAGAGTTTCTTTAGTTACAAAAACAAACCCCGCCGCAAATATCAGAATATGCATAACATCGCTGACTTTTCTTGTTTTAATATCACCTGTTGAGAAAAACAAAAATATCGCAACAAGAATGCCGCCCGTTACCAATTCAGCTGACAGTCCGAATCTATAATAATAAAAAGTCGAAACTATTGCTGATATCAACGGATAAATAATTATCTGATATCTTTTTATAGAAAACTTCTTATATGAGGCAAATCCTGCAATTACGCCACATATGATTAATAATGTAAAAACAAAAATTTTCATTATTTAACTCCATTCCATCCTGTGTGATAACCGGCCACACAGGATGTATCGGAATTTTTTCACTCTATAGCGCTTATCTACCGTTTGTGTCAACCTGATCAAAGAGTTCTTCGATCTTGTCTGCAAGTGTACCCATTACACCGCTGTTTTCGTCGCCCATGATTGCGTAGAGAGCCCAAAGGATAAGTGCACCAACAACAACAGCAATAAGAATCTTAACAACTGTGTCGATATAAGCGTCACCGTTTGTGTTTGAAAGTGCTTCTGCTGTTTCGTTCTTGATTGACATTGCCTTTACATAGAGCTTTAATGCAAAATCATTGATTGCGTTTGTGATCTTTTTCATTTGGCATCATTCCTTCCTTTTGTTTGTCTGAAATTCAGAACACTGTTACTTTTTTATGAAACCGCACGATGCGCATTTTATATCTGTTGCCGGTACAACAGATAAGCACTTCGCACATATTTTGTAACCTTTTTTAGTTGAACCTGTATTTCCTGATTGCTCTTGGGCAAATCCTTGGTTGGTAAAGCCGTCAGCAGGAATATTCCAGTCTGACAATACGCTGTTTCTGTCCTGTTCTGATTCTTCTTTCTCTGCAACCATCGTCTCAATCTTGGGAACAGGTTTAAGATTCTTGGATTTGTTAAACATATATATCACCTTTATTTATATGACAATCTCATCTGAAGCAAGATGAATTTCACTCTTGATAATTTTAAATAATGACTTACTTGCAGAATTCGTTTGCACCTTTACAGTTGAATCCGCTTTCGGTTCAGATTTTCTGACAGGTTCGAGAGGTCCGTCCATCTTTCCGACAAGAATTTTCTCTGCTTTCTCCGTTTGAAGAAGCTGTGTGCCGCCCGTTTCGAAGTCGTCGTCTTCTTCGGTTACTTCGGGTGCATAGCCGAGAAGCTGTGTGCCGCCCGTTTCAAAGTCGTCGTCTTCTTCGGTTACTTCGGGTGCATAGCCCAGAAGCTGTGTGCCGCCCGTTTCAAAGTCGTCGTCGTCGGTTGACGATGTATTATTTTTGTTGCCTGAATTGTCAGATTTTATATTGTTTTGTGTATTATAAATCTCTGGATTCTGAATAGCATCAAACAAACTGCCTTCCGAAACAGTCGGAACAACATATTGGTTTGCATTTCCTTTTATAGAGGCTTTGGCGGAACGCGACTTGGTTTTTTTGACAGAAAGATATCTGAATTCACCAAACAAGGCATAGAATATAACCGCCAGAATAAGGCAAATATTTTTAACATTTATTATCGGATTTGAAAACCAACTTTCCGGAAACGGCAAAATAGACTGACCTATTAACGCCAGGCTCAAAAATACACTGCCCAATGCAACCGAAATATAAGGCAAGATTTTAACAAGTGAAAACTTTTTATTTCCTTTTTTGCTTTCATCTGTAATTTGATTTAATGCATAAAGCAATTCCGAACAGTTCTGATATCTGTCCTCAGGGTTATCCTGTATGCACTTATCAATTATTTTTGCAAATTCCTGCGAACATTTCGGATTTATATCTGAAGCAAGAAGGTTTTTGTCAAATCCGACTCCGCCGGGGTTTATGTTGGTCATCATTTGATATAAAGTCATTCCGAGAGAATAAACATCCGATCTTTCATCAGTGATTTTCTCCTTCTTGAATTGCTCAGGCGGAGCAAATCCTTTTGTTCCCACACAGGTATTATTAACAAACACACCCTCGTGGGCAATTCCAAAATCAATGAGTCTCAAAGATCCGTCGGAAACCAGCATAATATTTGCAGGTTTCATATCTCTGTAAATAACTTTCGGATTTCTTCCGTGTAAATACAAGAAAATATCACAAATAATTTTAGCCCATTCAATAACTGATTTTTCAGGTTGCAAACCAAAATTTTTGATAATTCTGTCCATCGGTTCACCGTCAATATAATCTCTGACAATAAAAACGGTGTTTCCTTTATCAATAATATCAACTATTCTCGGAATAAACGGATGGTCCAGTTTCTTAATAAGATTGGCCTCGTCAATCAAACTTTTAAGATTGACCTTATCTTCAATCGACTTGCCGTTCTTTTTTATTTCTTTGATTGTCCATTTTTTCCCGAGATTTATATCCTCAGCGAGATATACAACCGACATCCCGCCCTGACCGATTTTTTTGATTATTTTATATTTCTCTAAAATAACAGTTCCTGATTCAATCACTCTTATCACCTGAAAACAAAATGTTTTATTCAGCCTTTATTGCAACAGCCGTAATATTATCGGGTTCACCACGATTTTTTACCATATCCGATATGAGCATCAACGATCTCTTCATTGCATCCTCTGATGAATTCATTGACGATGCAAGGTTAAAGACGAGTTCGTTATCATTGGTTTTTCTGTAAAAACCATCGGTACAGATAAGAAATACATCATTGCTTTCAATATTTATTATGGAAAAATCGGGAGCAATGCTTTCCGAAGCTCCGATACACTGCAAAAGAACATGGCTTCTCTTGTCCTGAAGCACGTTTTCGGGAGAAAGTCTGCCTTTTTCAACTTCTCTTTGTGCAACCGTCTGATCGTGCGAGAGTTTGTGTACCGTATTGTTTCTGATACAATAAATACGGCTGTCTCCGACGTTTATCAACAGTGCCATGTTTGAAAACGCCAGTACCATGGCGATTGTTGTGCCTAAATTCATTCCTTTGGCATTTCCATACTTTTTCAATGTCTGATTAATTTCGCCAAGAATATCAAATAATATATCTTTGATTTTCAGAAGCGGGGTCTTCTTTTCCAAAAGAGCAGGAAACTCATTTTCAAACCAATCACTCAGTTTTTTGGTCGCCGTTGCGCTGGCTTGCTCTCCGCTCTTCAATCCGCCTACTCCGTCGCACACAATCGCAAGCAAAGACTGTCCGTATGCAGTTTCTGCAACCTGAACACTGCATGAGTCCTGATTAACTTTTTTTCTAATTCCGGAATCCGTATATACTGAAACCTTATACTCCATCATTAATTCCTTCTCACATAACACTAAATATCAATTCTTCGTTAGCAAACCGTATTTTGTCATTCTGACAAAGCAACGTTCTGTTGTTCGGTTTCAGCTTCTGGCCGTTTAGCCATGTTCCGTTGCTGGAAGAGTTATCTTCCAAGTAATAATTATTATTTTCAATTATTACCGAAGCGTGTTTTCCGCTCATAACGTTACTAGGCAAAACATAATCGGCTTTTTCTTTGCTGCGACCAAATACGGTTATCGGAGATATCAACTCGAATTTTTCTTTGTTTGTAACCCTGACAAGAAATGCCTTTTGATTGCTTTTTTTACAAGAACCGGATGATTCAGGAGAAATACAACCCACGTTTTCTTTAAAAGAAAATGATTGAATTATGTTAAGCTTTTCAGCATCCGCATCCTGCAAATATTCAATAAGACGAGATAACATGACCTCTTTTTCAAAACAACTGCCACATAAATCATCAACAGGAGCAGGGGTTTTTATTGCATTTCCGCACACAGCACAAACCTTATCGGTTCTATCAGCTGATTTTTTGACAGACTGCATATTCAACGCCTCTCAACATTAAATATATACTTGTTTCTTGAAACAAAAATCACACTGCCATCGGACAAAAGCTTTCTGACATTTGGTAAAATCTGTTCATTGTCAAGATAAGTTTTGTTGGTTGAATTGAGATCTTCAATATAAAACTCATTGTCTATTCTGATTATTGCGGCGTGTTTTCTGCTCATTGAGGAATCCCTTACAGCAAAATCAGATTCTTTTGAATTCCTTCCGATTACAAAATAATCTTTGCTTATCTCAACAATTGTTCCGTCCGAACCCTTAAGATACGCCACGAGTGTTTCTTCCGGCATATCTTCTTCTTCCAATATCATTGTCTGATCTTCGATGTCATCATCGATATCGGTATACGTATCATAGCCTACAGGATAGGAATCTATAGCTTCTTCCTGAACTTCTTCTACGAAAGGAACATCTGCAGCTTCTTCCTGAACTTCTTCTACGAAAGGAACATCTGCAGCTTCTTCCTGAACTTCTTCTATGAAAGGAACATCTGCAGCTTCTTCCTGAACTTCTTCTACGAAAGGAACATCTGCAGCTTCTTCCTGAACTTCTTCTACGAAAGGAACATCTGCAGCTTCTTCCTGAACTTCTTCTACGAAAGGAACATCTGCAGCTTCTTCTTCCTGAACTTCTTCTGCGAAAGGAACATCTGCAGCTTCTTCTTCCTGAACTTCTTCTGCGAAAGGAACATCTGCAGCTTCTTCTTCCTGAACTTCATCTATGAAAGGAACAAATACAGTTTCTTTCTGAACTTCTTCAATCTTCTCTTCGGGCACAACTTTTTCTTCAAAAATATCAGTTGATTCTTCTGAAGATGAATCTGCGTCTGAGAACAAATCGTCAACAGAAAGGAAATCGCTGAAATCCATCGAATTGTTGACTTTATGGGTCATTTTGCTGTTCTTATGTGCATCCGCCAAAGACTCAGTGTGTCCGACGGTTGTATTTTCAAAAGTCTTTTTAAACTTTGTCCAATCAGATGTATAAGCTCTTCCGTATTTGCTCATTTCAAGGAAAAGAAGAATATCTCTGGCATTAGTATGTATTGATGCTCTTATAAATGAAATGAGTTCAACTGCAGTTTGCAATTCTTTTTCTTTGAAGATGGCATTAAATATCAGATCGGTTGCAAATTCTATTGCATTAATGTTGTTTTTTTCTGTTGTTGCAGCAAAGCAGAATCGATTCTTCTTCTGTTCATAAAAAATTGCATTGGTATCCAAAATAAGTTCCAGCTTTGAATCGGATTTGTCCGCCCATTCATTCATTGCCTTGAAAAGGAAAAACACAAAATAAAGCAAATCCTTTTCTGTTGTATATGAAATAAACTCATTAAGGCTCATTAATCCGGATGAGTTGAATCCAACGCCTCTTCCGTCAACAATTTCAGGCATCAGAAGTTCGCTCAGCTTTTTCATTTCAGAAAATTTCTGAGGATTGGTTTTTACCAATAATATCGATTCGTTTTTGTCATAAAAATATTCCATATTAGTCACCTTATATTGATATGTTATATCAGCCCTGCTTAAATGATAACACTTCATTCCACAATTGTGATTTTAAAACCCGGGGTTATTTTTCTTTGTAATAAAAATGTATTCGCTTCGAATCGCGAATGAAAATCGCATGTTTAATCAGGCAGCGATTTCGGAAACAATACCTGAATCAGCAATACCACCGATAAATGATACTACCTTTTCGATAATGTCAGTAAAGAGTTCTTTGATACCTGTGTTGTTGAAAATTTCAACAAATGAGCTGATAAGTTCAACAATTGTAAGGTCGATGTACTTGTCGTAGTGATAGTTGACGTTGTTAAAATGGTCGTCAACGCAAGCGTTGTATTCTTCGATGTTGTCGTATTTCTTGTGGCATGTTCCACATTCAAACAACTCACCGCTCTCTTCTGCAGGTTTGCTATGATTTTCAATGCATGCATTGTATGCTTCGATACCTTCATACTTCTTGTTACATGTGGGGCAAGTATAAACGTCTGCAGCAAATGCAACTACTGATACTGAAAATACAAGAATAACTGCAAGAAGAATTGCTGTAAACTTCTTCATTGGTAATCATTCCTTTTTTGAAAATTAATAAAGTGTTATCATTTAAGCAAAGTTGATATTCATCACAGATGCAATAATTCAAGTGATTATTGCATCTGTGATTTCCAGTTGATAATTCTTATTTCTGCGGAATCAGATTTAATTATTCTTCCTTCTTTTTCTTCTTAAGAACAAGGAGCACAATCAAACCTGCAATAAGAAGGGTTCCGCCTATAGTAGCAGCCTTAAACCAATCTCTTGACCACAAGAGGACTAACTGATTGGGTGATACGGTGATGTCTTTATAGGTGTTTTCTGAATCGTAAACATTTCCTGCTTCATCGGTGCAGACAAATCTGATTCTGTCATAAGTTCCTTCGTTGATATCCACAGTAAGTTTTCCGTCAGATGAGTTGAGAAGTTCAATAAGCTCTTCGCCGGAATAAACTGCAATGGATTTATCATCAGCAAAGATTTCGAGCTTCTGAATCATTCCGCCCGCATCAAACGGCGCAACACCTACGGTTAATTTATCAGTCTTATAACTACCGCCTGCTTCTATTCCGGAAACTGAAACCATGGGCGCTGTTTTATCTACGGTAAATTCAATAGGACGTCCCTTAAGGTCACTGTATCCTGTGTTCTTTGTTCCGTCAGTTGAACTGATTACAATACTGTAGTCATTTTCTTCCACAAAGTTAGTTGCAAAAATAGTATATTCATACTGATACCATTCTCCGTCTGAGCCTGTGGGTTTTATACTGTAATTAACATTTTCAGTAAGCTCAATGCCGTTAATTTTTACGGAATGAGTTTCGATGGGAGCAACATTTGTTTCAGTGATGATAATGTCACCATCAACAGTCTGGATATATCCTCTGCCTGAAACGATATTTTTGGTATTATCATCAATATCAAATGTTGAACCTTTTCTGTTTACAGAGAAAACTATTGTGCTTTCTGTCTTTCCGTCAACCGAAAGTCCGTTTGCTCTGTTTCCGCAAAGGTCAGATGCGGTGCATGACAGTGTGTAGATACCGTCTTCTTCAAGGTTTGAAACATTGATTGAATATCCGCCGGATGTTGAATATGCATTCTTGACATCAATATTCTTTGTTGCAAATTTTCCGTCATCTGTTTTTACCACTGCAGTAAGCTTCGTTTCAAGACCGGCAGCACTGAAGTTGGCATCCTGTGCAGTAATGGTGAATCCGATTTCATCATCACTGTAGGCAGCCTTGTTCTTAATGCCGCTGACAACAATTACAGGCGCAGTGTGGTCAATTACAAAGCTGTCAGATTCCTGAGTTTCCATCTGGTTGTTTGACTTATCAGTATAAGAAACCGATATCTTATGCTGACCGTCTGACGATACACTGACGGTTGTTGTCCATGTATCTCCGTTATTTGCCCATGAACCTGTTCCGATCTGATTTCCGTCAACATAAACAGTCACATCGTTCTCATCAAAGTTGCTTTCTTCTATTGTGACTGTTGCATTGACATCACTTGCAAAATAACTTGTTCCGTTTACTGATGTGACGTCTGTTCCGAGATCTATGACAGCCACGGGAGCAATGTTATCATATATAATTGTTTTTCCGCCGTCTTCAAATGAAGATTTGTTGCCTGAGTTATCAGTTGCGGAAGCTTTTACTGTACCTTTGAACTGCTTTGCTTCATTCGAAGGAATATAAAACTCTGCCTTTGCATTTGCACCGTTTACAGTTGCCTTTGCTGTTCCGTTTTCAGTTTCGCCTGTTACAGATGATGTGTAGCTGTAATCAAACGATTTAACTCCTGAAATTGTATCCTTAGCTGTGAGCGTTACTTTTACAGGGGCATTGTAGAAGAGAGTTCCGTCAGAAGCGTTGATTTCGTTGCTGAAATCAATTGAAATATCAGTCGGCGCACTCTTATCAACAGTGAATTCGTTTCCTGCATATTCTTCTGCCTTATTGCCGGATGGATCGGTGTATTCAATGTTGAATTTATAGTTTCCGTCTGTGGCATATTTTATTGTTGCGGTATAAATATCTCCGTTTTGTTTCCATGCGGATTCAGTAAGAAGAGCTGTAGCTATGTCAGTCTGTGTTTCCTGACTTTCGCCGATATTCTGTGTTGTTACGGAAGCAATGATATCAGCAGGGTTGAAGTTGCGCTCTGTGATAGTGATCGTTGCAGTCTGATCTTCATTGTAATAATTTCTTCCGTTTTCGGTATAAACAGCTTTGTCAGGTGAATAAACAACTTCAATAACCGGTGCGCTTCTGTCAACAATCAATGTGCCGGTTTCTTCGGACTCAGCCTTATTGCCTGACGGGTCTGTATATTCAGCGCTGATTACATAACTGCCGTCATTGGGAAGTTCAATATCAGTTCTCCATACATCTCCTGACTTGGTCCAGCTTGCTGCATGTATTTCACCGTTGCACAATATTACCGCACCGCTATAGATGCTCTTGTTTGTGTTCTTGATTGATTTTGCATCTTCTGTGAAATTCGCATCTTTAACATAAACGCTTACTGTAACAGCTGAATCATAATATGCTGTTCCGCCGTCCTTATAATCGCCATCCGAACGCTTCGGATCTGAAGGATTATACTCAATTTCGATTTCGGGCTTTACAGTATCGATTACGAGTGTTGTAGGATCCTTGAACGGTTCACTTACATTTCCGAGTCTGTCTGTTGCAGTAACGGTAAGATTTCCACGGATATCCTGCAGTTTATCTGCAGGAAGATAGAACTCTGCATACTGTGTACTTGTTTCATCTGTTACCAAATCCGATGAAACATCAAGGAAACATACACCGCTCAACGTCTGAACGTTAGTGTTGCTTGCGCCTGAAGCCACTTTGTATTCCCAGTTGAACTGAACAACGCCTGATGTGGAGTCAGTAGCTTGAAGTCTGACTTTAATCTTGTTGTCATAATATCTGACTTCAGATGTTGTCTTACCATTGGTTGCCGTGCCAATGCTTACAGGCTCGCTGTATTGAATTTTAACTTCGTAAGGAGCAGTACTGTCGACGATAAACTGTTCTGTAGTATATTCAGGTGCATCGTTGAGAGCCTTATCCTTACCGGTTACTGTAATGGTATATCGTGCATCCTTGAATCCGGAAATTGTTATGCTGCTTATGTAAGTAGCTTCAGCGTGACTCCATTCAGTAGTCCAGTTTTCAGGATTTTGAATGATTCCGTTTATATCATCCATTCCAACATCTTCTATACCGCTGATGTTCTTGCCTTTAACTACAAAGCTGTAGTCAGATGCATTTAAAACAACTTTTCCGTCACTGTTCTTATCAAGGAAATTATCCTTAATATAGAATGTTGCACCATTATTTACTTCGTCATCGGAGTTCTTGATGTCACTGGAAATTACGGGTGCTGTAAGGTCTACAATGAAACTTCTTTCAGCAAATGCAAACTCATTAACCGCATTTGTATATTCAACCTTCACATTATATCTGCCTTCATCAGCAAATGTGAGAGTGGATATGTTGGTGCTGCTTCCGCTTCTTGTCCATCCAGAAGCTTCATAATCAGGTTTTGCAATCGTATTGAAGCCGGCATCCGCTGCTGTAACGGTAATTTTTACACGATCTGATGAGAAATACTCGTCAAATATCTTTATATCCATAGCCACAGTTTCATTATAGTAATCAATTGTTCTTGCAGGCTCAATCAGCATATTGATTGCAGGTTTGCTTGCACTGATTACCATCTTTGCAGACGTATATGTTGCTTCGTTTTCTGCGTTGTCTGTGCTATTGACAGTAAGCTTATAAACACCTTCTGTATTTATTGTTACTGTGTTTGTATGAGTGAATCCATCCGAAGAAGAAACCCATTCGCCGTCAAAACTGTGTTTCTGTGCTTCTGCATAATCAACAGAGAGATAGCATTCGGTTTTTTCTGGGTTGAAATTGGGTTCATTAACAGTAACAGTTACAACAATATTTTTATTATCATAGATTGTTACGTTGTTTTTCTCGCTCTCTTCAAAGCTGTCTGTTTCAACATTTTCCGAGTTAAGAATAACCGCATCGCCATATGACATCGAAATAGTTGAAGAAACGTTATCGATTCCTACTTCGTTGTTCTTGTCAACCCTGTCTTCTTCTTCCGTAATGTTACCTGCATTATCAGTTACCGTAACCTTGATATTTGCCTTTGCCTCAACAGTTGCATTTTCTGCATTGACAATCCAGGTTTCTTCATAAACCTTTTCGTCATTTTCGCTGTTGTTGGTAAACTCTGCCTTCGGCACGATGTTTTCAACACCGTAATATTCTTCAGGCTTGAGTTCTTCAGAATATTCAACTACCATTTTCTTGATACCGGAAACCATATCTGTAGCCTTGACGGTTACCTTGACTTCTGACTTACTGCTGTTGAAAAGTCTGAATGTAATGGTGTTGAGAATTGTCTGGTATACTGATTCTGAATATGTTATTTCGTGTGTAGGTGCAGTGCGGTCAAGAACGAATTCACAAAGTGATTTATCGCTGATATCAACTGCATTGGCATATTCAACTGTGATGCTGTATCTGCCTTCGGTTGCAAATGTGAAAACAATGCTGTTACAGAAGTTTTCACCTGTTGTCCATTCGATATCATTGTAATCAGGAATCACATCTTCGACATCAAGTTCAATTTTCTTTCCGTCAAGATCAACGGTTTCAATTTTGATATCCACATTTTCCTGTGCGAAATATTCATCAAAAATCTTAACTGTTACATCAAGGGAATCTTCTTTGTAATATCCGTTTTCGCTTTCGGGTGTAACATCAAAAGTAATTGAAGGCTCTGAATCGTTGATATCAATTTTAGGTGATACATATTCAGCGGATTTGTTATCACTGCGATCAACACAAGTGATATTTAATTTGTAAACATCCTTCTCTCTTAATGTTATTGTGTTTGTGTGTTTATCTCCGTCCGATACCCACTCTCCGTCAAAATCACAAGCTTTTGCTTCCTTGAAATTCTGTGAAAGCATTGCGATAACCTTAGCGGGATCAAAATTTGTTTCTTCAACAACAACCGTCACAACCACATCTTTGTTGTCATAAACCGTTGCGCTGTTGCTGTCGATATTATCAAGATTCTCTAAAGGAAGATTATCTGAATCAAGAATTCTTGCAGTTCCGTAATCAACAGATATAACAGGAACCGTAACATCGATAACAAACGTATCCGAAACAACCTGCATTGCGGAATTGTTGGCGATGTCCTTATAATCAACAGCAAATCCGTAAACATCCTCTGCATTTTCGGTAGTAAATGCAACCGATGCGCTGTAGGATTTACTTTCTGTGTTATACTGCCAATTTTCAGAATCAAGAAGATAATTCTTGTTTGCTTCGCTCATACCTGCAAGGCCTTCAATTTCTGAAATAGCAATATCTTCAGGATTGAATCTTTCTTCCTTAACAGTAATCTTCGCAACGACATAGCTGTTATAGTATTTAATTCCGTCGTACACCTGATTTTCTGCATTGAGTTCGATTGTTACGAAAGGATTCTCCATATCAACTGAAACAAAATCTGTTGATTCATAAACTGCATTGCCGAAAATATCGGTATATGAAAGTTTGATTTCATAATCGCCGTTTTTGTCGATTGTATAAGTTGCGGTGTTGACATTGTTTTCGCTGTTCCACTCAAGTGAAACTTCATTTCCGTTAATGGTTACTTCTGCACCGTCTTCAAAGAAATTCTTTTCTGTGATTGTGAAAACGAATTCTGTTTCTGATGCGAAAATGTCAACCGAATTTTCTGCATCCTTTTCAGCTGTTTCATAAGGATAGCTGTCATTTAATGTGATTACAGGCTCAACTGCCGATTCAATATCAGTCTGGGGGGCTGTTGTATCGATAACAAATGTGCCTGATTCGGCCTTATCTGCAACTTTCTTTGCAAGGTCTGTATAATCAACTGCGAAAGCATAATCGCCGTCTGCATTTTTTGCAGTAAAAATAACAGATGCCTTATAACCATCGTCTTCGGGTTCCCAACTCGAAATCTGTGCAAGATAAGCAATGTTTTCAGCGCTCATGCCTGCAAAACCTTCGATTTCAGAAACGCTGATTCCTGCAGGGTTGAATCTCTCTTCTTTAACCTTGATTTCTGCAGTTACTGCGCTGTCATAATACTTGACATCATCAGCCTCAAAATCAGCTTCACCGAGAACAACTGTTACTTCGGGAGCAATCATATCAACTGAAACAAAATCTGTTGATTCATAAACTGCATTGCCGAAAATATCAGTGTATGAAAGTTTGATTTCATAATCGCCGTTTTTGTCGATTGTATAAGTTGCGGTGTTGACATTGTTTTCGCTGTTCCACTCAAGTGAAACTTCATTTCCGTTAACGGTTACTTCTGCACCGTCTTCAAAGAAATTCTTTTCTGTGATTTTGAAAACGAATTCTGTTGCTGATGCGAAAATGTCAACTGAATTTTCTGCATCCTTTTCAGCTGTTTCATAAGGATAGCTGTCATTTACTGTGATTTCAGGCTCAACTGCTGATTCAATATCAGTCTGGGGTGCTGTTGTATCGATAACAAATGTGCCTGATTCAGCCTTATCTGCAACTTTCTTTGCAAGGTCTGTGTAATCAACTGCGAAAGCATAGTCGCCGTCTGCATCTGCTGCAACGAATTCTGCAATCGCCTTGTATGCACCGATATCTGAATCGTATGACCAGCTGTCGGCATTCTTGAGGTATTCGACGTTTTCAATGCTCATGCCCTTGAAGCCTTCAACGCTTGAAACAACGATACCTGCGGGATTGAACTTTTCTTCTTCAACCGCAATTTCAACTGTTACTGTGTCATCATAATATTTAACATCGGATGCTTCATAGTCAGCTGCGCTGAGTGAAACGGAAACAGCCGGTGCTTCTGTGTCAATTGCAAGCGACTTTGATGCTTCGTATGTCTTCTTGATTTCTTTGTTTTCTGCATCTTCGCCGAAAACATCTTCATAAACGAGAGTGATTTCGTAATCAGCGTCAGCCTTCAGAGTGTAGGTTGCATAGTGATTATCGCCTGAAGCAACCCATGAAAGCTTTGATGTTACATCTTCTCCGTTGATTTCAACATATGCATTATCTTCAAAGAAGTTCTTTTCGATAATACCGAATGTGAGTTCAACTTCGTTGCCGAAAATTTCAATTGTATCTTCGGATGTTTCGTCTGCCTGTCCGTAGGGATATGCATTGTTAACAACGGTTTCGGGCGAAACGTTGGTGTTGATATAGAGTTCGGGATCTTTTGCATCAATGACAATTACATAGCTGTCTTCATACTCTTCTGAATTGCCTGCAAAGTCATATGCAACAAATGAGATTTTACCGCGGAGTTCCTGAAGGTCATTCTCATCGCCGAGAACACATACGTCTGATTTGTAAATGCCGTCAGTTTCAGTTGCGGCAACTGTTGTTTCGGGAACAACAGTTTCATCTGTTTCATCGGAAGCGAGCTTCCATACGAAATATTCAACACCCGAAACATCGTCGTCTGCTTCAAGAGTGAAGGTAACAACTGAATTATAGTAACCGAAAGTTACGCTCTCAATCACATCTTCGTACCATGACTGTGTCTGATAGCTTACCTTAAGGTTTTCGGGAGCTGATTTATCAAGCTTAACAGCTTCGGATTCAACTGTGTAAAGCTGTGAAATTGCGCCTGTTTCGATATTCTTGACGTAGAAATCGAATCCGTTTTCATTGCCTTCGGTATCAATAACGATTGACTCTGACCATTCTGAATAATCGCCGAGGTTGTTTGTTCTGCCGATGAGATGATTTTCAGCAGGGGTAATTGTGATGTCGCCTGTATACCATTCGCCGCCAGCGATAATCTTGTCACCGTCTGTTGTGCAAGGATTTTCAACTGTATATTCTTCAACGGTAAGTGTATATTCTGCTTCTGCAGCTTCATAGCAGTCATTTCCTGCATATGTTGCTTTGACAGTTACTGTGCCGAGAGCAAAATCCTTGAATGAAAGACTTCCGTCTTCATTTGCGCTTGCAACTGTTTCGTCAGCAATTGAATATTCAACTTTAACGCCCTCGTCATGGTTATAACCATAACCGTCAGCTGCAGTTTCAACCTTTACAGGGTTTGCAATTCTTGAATATGATTCGCCGTAGAAAATTGTTTCTGCTTTTTCTTCAAATGCAACATTCTGTGCAGCCTTGTTTACTGTGAGAGTATAGGTTGCGGTTGCTTCTTCATAGTTTTTGTTGCCTGCAAGAACAGCCTTAACTGTAACTTCGCCTGCTTTTGTTATTGTAAGCTCGCCTGTTTTACCGTCGATTGTTGCGCAATCGCCTGATTCGATTGAATAAACAACATCTGTGAATCCGTCAACAACAGGATTGCTGAATTTATTGCCGTTTTCGTTATATGTAACTGCTTCGGGAGCTTCTGTTACAAAAGCAAAACCTTCGGGAGTTGCCTTTGCAACATTTACGGAAATTGTAACGGGTTCAACATCTTTGTAGCTTCCGTCACTCGCTCTGGATGCCACCAAATTGAAAGAACCTGCGTTGTTTACTGTCACAGTCCACTTATTCTTTGTGAATGTCTGGCTTGCAGTGGCTATCTTTCCTTTGGTGAAAAGACTTTTTCCGCTTGAATCCTTCTCATCTGTTATTTTAAGTGAGTAAGCACCGTCGCCTGAACCGCCTGTGACGGTAACATCAAATTTTGCTTTGGGAGAAGCTGAATAAGTAATGTTATAAGTGCCTGTTTCCTCGTCATATTCAGCACCGTCAACGGTGATTACTAATTCATCCTGTGCAAGAAGAGGAGCATGGACAGAACACTCAACTTCAACGGATTCATATGTCTTATCAAAAGCTACCTTTGCCTTGCAAGCATACACTTCAACGCCGTCTTCGATTTTGAAAACATATGAAAGCTCTGTTGTTCCTGAACTGACACACTTGTCGTTGATATAATATTCAACTTCTGAAACAGCTGCATCCTTGGGAAGGTTTTCCAGCTTGATTTCAACTTCTTTTACAGAATCTCTTGAAATATCTCCGTCGATTTCTTTTCCGTCTGCATATGCATTGAGAGTTACTTTTTCAGGAGTTTTTTCGCTGACTTTAACGGTGACTTCATTTGATGTTCTTGAATCTCCGTTTAAATCTGTTACCTTACATGTGTATGTGCCGCCGTCTTCAAGCGTTGCACTGTCAATAATAAGAAAACGTTCGGTTGCTCCGTCAATTTTCTTTGAATCAAGATACCACTGATATGCATAAGGAGTACCAATTGCGGATGCTTTGAGTTCGAACGATTCTCCTCTTGTTACTGTCGACTTGTCAGCTCCGATAACAACCGACACAAGAGGCATTGCACGATCGGTCCACTTTTTTTCGTCATCTGAAATAATAAGGAATTTATTGGGTTTTCCGGGTTTGGTTACTGTTTTTGCTTCACCATTGATATAAACATAGAAAACATCCGAAAGCGATTCCCATGTTACATCTGATTTCCACACACCATACTCATCAGTAACGCCTGAAAAAGTATCGTCTTTATCCTCATTGGGTTTGATTTTGATTTCGACTCCGCTCTGAACAACATCTTTTTTCAGATACTGGACAGAAAAGACATTTTGGTTTGTTTCAAATTCTGCCGCATATGCAACCGTTTCCTGCATGGGAATGGCACTAAGAACCATCACAAGCGAAAGCACAATTGACAGTATCTTTGATGCTGTTGTTCCTTTTTTAAAATTCATCACACGCTGCCCCCAGACTTCAATTCTTTTATATAAGCATAATTTTTTCCGTTCAGAACGCAGTGCATTTCGAATGAAAGCACCGCAAGACAGAGAAAAACGTATATCAAATAACTATCTGTTGTTAATGTGCAGATTACAAATACAGCTGTAAAAACTGCCGTGAGTATATCCGCAATCGTTGCTTCTCTGTTGGAAAAAAATGATATCAAACCCAATCTTTTCTTTTTGCTGTATCTTTTGTCAGCTTTTCTTTTTATCGAAACTGTTATCATCATAACCTGCGATAACAAAAATGATAACCAAAAAACAATTCCAACAAGATACAAAATTCCGTTTTTTCCTTCGTTCAGTGATATTCCGTTTGCCACGGGCATCATCAGAAATGACGCCGCAAACAAAGCCATGAATCCGATTGAAAGATAAAAAATCGACAGAACTGTTCTGTCACTATTTGATTTATTCAAAGCCCACTCAACTCCAACCATACACGAATTTTATTTCAAGACTATTATTCAACAACAACCATTTCTATTCTTGCTTGTGCCTCATCGATTTTAGCAAGTAAATTGCTATCTGTTGCAAACATTGTCTTTGCTTCTTCTTTGACTTTTTTAAGTAACCCTGACAAATCGTCCTTTGTTATCTCTTCAGTTTCTGTGAGAAATCCTGTAACATACATCGAAATACAATCCGCAATTTCATTCAGAGCAACCTTTTTATAACTTTTATCGGTGATTGTTTCGGAAAGATTGTACATATCGTTCAAAGTAGTCCAGCACTCCACGTAAAGAGCTTCACTGTTAGGATTGTTACGTCCTCTGAGCTGCTTTATTTTTTCACGACTTTCTGCAATATCTGAAAACATTTCCGCAACATTATCAACATCCGCAATTCTTCTGAACCACCCTCTGGCAACATCATATCCGCCGTTTTCACTTTTATAGTTGTACCAAAGCTTGAATCCCATTTCCTTGCAGACATTAAGATGTCCGTCGGGATTTTCTTCCTTCAAAACATCAAGATAATTCATTTCAGTGTCTGTAAGACACCAATTCAGAAAACCTGACTCGTCAGCACTTATCATGTATGCCCCTTCGTTTGAAGTTTCTTCCTCAAGAACAACCTCGAGCATCGTTAAGTATGCATCTTCTCTTTCCGGAGACATTTTTACTGCTTTTTTCAACTGTTCGCATCTGCTTTGATAATCAGGCAATGAATAGATGCTTTTTATAATATTGTCGTAATCGTTCTTCTTTTTTCCATCAGCAGAAACACCGCAGAATATACTTGCAAAAGCCATAACCAACGATAAAACAACAGGAGCAATGAAGATGCCTAGCTTTTTTTTGAGATTCTTATTGTAAATCTCACCCATCTCGTTATGATGTTCCAATGCATATAACAGTTCGGCACACGATTGATATCTGTCGTTCGGATTAGGCTGAGTACATTTTATGATTATTTCATCTAACCCATATGAGAAAGAGGGATTAACCGCTCTTATTGATCTGTCACTGATAACATTTTTGCAAGGATCAATTCCTGTAAGTAAGTGATATAATGTAATTCCAAGGCAATAGATATCTGTTCTGGCATCAGTTCTGCCAAGACCGCTGCCGAGATATTGTTCAGGGGCAGCATAACCAATAGTTCCTATACCTGTTGTTTCACCAAGATCTATTTCATATGTCTTTGCAGTTCCGAAATCTATAAGTGCAATGCTTCCATCAGGCTTAAGCATGATGTTCGCAGGCTTCATATCTCTGTAAATTATAGGCGGATTACATGAATGAAGATATCCTAAAACATCACACAACTGAATAGCCCAATTTATAACATCATCCTGAGATTGCGGTCCGTTATCAGCCAAAGCTCTGTCCAACGAGTTGCCTTCGATATAATCCATTACAATGATAAATGAATCCTTATCTTCGATAACATCAACAATGCTCGGAAGATTATTGTGCTTCAGCTTCTTGAGAGTTTCTATTTCAGCCACAAGACCCTGTTTAACAACATTGAAGTCCATCTTTCCGTCTTTTCGGATTTCTTTAACGGCCCAAGTTTTATTTGCTTTTTCATTGAGCGCCATATAAACAACACTCATGCCGCCGTGGCCGATTTCAGAGAGTATTTTATATTTACCATCAAGTACTGAACCGATTTTAAGCATCTTTTTTCTCCATTCAAATCTAAAAAGTTAGCTTATACATTGTTTTATAAAAATAATTATATATTTATATATAATATAAATAAATATTTGTTCTACAATTAGCACATAAATCCAACAAAATGCAACATGTTTGGATGTTATCTTACAGAGTCCATAAACGCAAGAAATTTCTCCATTGTTTCATCTTTTCTTGATCGGCTGATTGCAATTTCTTGTCCGTTGGTAAGTTTGAAAGTGCTTTTTTGACAGTCAACAACGTGATTCATATTAACCAAAAAACTATTATGGCATCTTACAAAATAATCAGGGAATTGTGGTTCGGCTTCACTTATTTTCATCCATAAACTAAAAATAGATTTTGTTGTTCTGACAATGATTTTTTCTCTGTTGCTTTCGATGTAAATAATATTGGAAAATGAAACAGTTCTTTTCCTTCCTTTTTCTATATAGCAAAATTTGTTTATAGCCTTATCAGATGCTTTAACCGCCTCAAGATATCTGTGAATAATTTTGTTATGCAATGGCTTATCTATCACTCCAAACGGAGTGATGTATAACAACAAATCAGAAAGTAAAGCAATATTATCTGATAATACAATAATCTTGCATTCGGAGTAATGTTTTTTAATAAAAACAGCCGTAGGAATCAAAAGCTCTCCCAATGAATCATCAATAAATACAACATCAAATTTATCATTTATTGTGATATCATTTGCAGTTTGTATGCAATCTGTATCAATAGTATATTCAGGATATTCATTAACAATAAATTTGTGAATTTTATCAACAATTGTACTATTATTTGTGATTAACTGAATCTTCATTTTGTACCCCCATAAGGCTATTTTGAATGATATCATATACAAAATATGCCGATAAATGTTTTATAATATTCATCAAATATTCAGAAAGCAGACTAAAGTTCGACCAAATATGCAGTAAGTAAATATTAATTATAGGAGTTTATTAATAAATTAAAAACATAGATTCTATTTTATGCGTTTTTTTTCTATATATTGCAGGATGCACTATGTTTAATTTTTATATTCGGCGAATATAAAATGCATAATAATTCATTAAATCATGATTTAGTATTTCATTTGTTAAGAGAATTATTTTTAAAATTTAAGGATCGTTTTGCTTGCTTACTATGCTAAAAGAAAGACTATTACGTAGCTGTAAAAGCATCGAGATTAATTTCGGGCATATCGGAAGACGCATTGGAGACATTGGCAGAAGCCTTGTATCCGGACATATTAGAGTTTTTCCATAGCGAAGAAGGTCAGTGAGAATTCGCTGAATGAAAAGAAAGCCAACAAAACAAGACATAAAAAAGACGGAGCAGCATTGAGCTACTCCGTTTGCTTTTGAAAAGGAAATAAATATCAGATAAAAAGTAATAATCCGAACCGATTCTGATAAAAGAAAAGGTTCGGATTATCATGCTTTGGCGCCTCAAACAGGACTCGACTCTCGGACTGCGAGCGCAGACCCGTGAGCCAGTTAACAGCCGCGGTATTAACTACGAGGTGTAACGGGTGAGAGCCATTTAAAACATCAAAGAAAAAAGAAGAAACCACTCAGATGAGTGATTTCTTCTCTTGTGATATCTACACCATTTCAAGCCCCGCTCCAACTTGTTCTTAACTGAATTTTTTAATAAGCATAAAAATGTATCACCAAATCAATCGGAACAAGAACAATTTAAATTAAAAGTATAATTCGCGACACAGTATCAATCAACAGACAGTTCTATGTCTGATCGGTTTCCTGCGGCATCAACCGCAAAAATCGTATATGTATCGCCCGAGATGCCCTCAGCGTCTGTTACCGTAAGAGGATAATCCCATTTATAATTTTCCACACGTGTGAAAAATTCACCATTTTTGCAAATGCGGTAATAAGCAACACCAAAGTTATCCTCAGAAGGCTCCCAGCTTAATGTCACACCGTTTTCGTCAGAAATGACCGTTGCATTTGCAGGTGCGGATGGTTTCTCTGTTTCAAGCACATATCCGTTCGCAACATAATCACGGTAAGTTTCGATATACATACTCTTTACAAGGTTCGGTGAAAAATAGTGGGAATAAGAGAAAGTAATGATATTCTCGCAATAACGTGAAGCTATATCCAACTGCATAACAAAGCGGTCAAGCGTAGCAGTGACAGACTCAATATTTTCAGTCTCGGGTCGCAGAATTGTTCCGCCAAGGATGCTCGGACCCGTTGCAATATCAAAATTTTCGCAATTTGCCCACAATTTTATATCTGCATCAGCCTTTTCTGCCGCTTGGGAATACATTTCCCAGATTTTTACAAGATCTTTTTCCTCAATCCAATCAGCTCCGATTGCATCCTGCGGTGCAACGATGTCACCATCCCTGAAATAAGATTGTTCGAAGAAAGTGAGCCATTGAGAATATGTTGCGACATCACCCAAATCGAGGTAATGTGCAGTATACGGACTTATCATCATCGGCAGAGCGGAGTCGACCTCAGTTGCCCTATTAAGTACGGTATTAAAGCCTTTAACGAGCTTGCCCATAAGCGGACCGCAATTTATCTGATTATTGATTTCAAGGGTGAAATACCAACCATAGAAATTTTCAGGACTGATAGAATAGTAACCATCATAAATATCTTCAAGCATATCAGCCGTAATTGTGCAGACAGAATTGTATTCTCCTGTAAAATTGCCGAGCAACCAGAACGAATCAAACATTGTCAGACCAAGAAAAACCTTGATATCCGTATCCTTGCAGGCTTCAAGAGCCGCACCTACAACATCGCCGCCAAAGGTAGCACCGTCAAAAGCAGGAATTGAACTGTTATAATAAACGGTCCAGTTTCCATCTGCATCCATGTTTGCAAGATCCTGTAGAACGAGATATTCAACGCCGTCACGCTGCATACATTCAATCTCTGACGCCCAACGCTCATCGTCCCAGGTACTGCTCATCCATGATTGAAGAAATGTACCGCTGAATTCGGGGGCACATTTACGATCAGGCAACTGAGTATCGCCGAAAGGAGCCGCAAAGGTAATCAATGCCAACAATGCGACAAATAAATTCTTAATAAGACTGAACATAGGAACTCTCCTTTTTTCAATAAAATAACTTTACACCGACATTATAACACATCGCACACAAATTATCTATAAAACATAACTAAATCATCTTATAGATAATAAAAAAAGAAACCACTCATCCGATTGGTTTCTTCTCTTGCGCCTCAAACAGGACTCGACTCTCGGACTGCGGTCCTCGGTCAGTCGCGGCTCTGACAGTCCACCGGACTGTCATTCACTACCGCTCCCCTTCGAGTCCGTTAAGTAACAATAAAAAAATACAGACACCCGATTGGGTATCTGTATTTTCATGGCGCCTCAAACAGGACTCGAACCTGTGACACCGCGGTTAACAGCCGCGTGCTCTACCGACTGAGCTATTAAGGCAAAAAATGTCGGCGTCGACCTATCTTCCCGGGCCGCTTCCAGCCAAGTATTTTCGGCACTGTTGA
>JAZRJH010000178.1:0-14560 GCA_045645685.1 Acutalibacteraceae bacterium | reverse complement strand
ATTCCTGAACAGCCTGAGCTGAGGGCATAGCCGCTGAGCAGCTGTGTGCCGAAACAAGCATTGATGCGGAAGCGGTTGCAAATTCAAGTGCATCGGGAACGCTCTTGCCGTTAAGAAGAGAATAAATAAATGCCGATGCATAGCCGTCACCGCCGCCGAAGCCCTTGAGCATCTTTACGGGGAAAGGCTTAACTTTATAAGCCGAGCCGTCGTCAAGATAAGCAACAGAGCCTTCTTTGCCGTGCTTGATGATTACGATTTTGTTGCCGTAAGAGAACCAACGAGCCGCCGATTCTTCGTCACTTGCGCAAACGCCTTCAACAGCTTCGGTAAGGTCGAATTCTTCTCTTGAACCGAGAACGATATCGCTGTTTTTTGCGGCAATCGAATAATAGAGAGAAATTTCGTCCTTATTCTTCCAGGTATAGCTTCTGTAGTCGATATCAAAAATAACAACCACACCGTTTTTCTTTGCAAGGAAAAGAGTTTTGAGTGCCGCTTCTCTTGAAGGACTTGCACAGAGTGCAGTACCCGAGATAACAACAGCCTTTGCCTGCTTGATATATTCTTCGTCAACATCGTCAACACATACCTGAAGGTCTGCAACGCCTTCACGGTACATAACAATACTGGTCTGTGTGGGGCTGAGAATTTCTGTAAAAGTAAGACCGAGATTTTCGCCGTTCTCGCATCTGAAAACATGAGAAACATCGATTCCGTCATTCTTGAAATAATTTTCAACATAGTCGCCGAACTGATCATCGGAAACTCTTGCGATAAATCCGCACTTTGCACCGAGTCTTGCAAGACCGACAGCAATATTTGCAGGAGAACCGCCAACATACTTGTTGAAGTTGCTGCTCTCGGAAAGAGGCATATTCATATCTGTGGGATTGAAATCGATTGCGATTCTGCCGATGGGGATTACATCAAGGGGCTTTGATTTGTCAAAATTGATATAGCTCATTTTTATCATCCTTTCATTGAACATCCGAATATTTCTATATGTTTGATTGCGTTATTATATGCACCGTCTGTCTCTGCACTCTGCAAATCGTAATATCCTTTTATACATCCGTTTTCATAAGCCGTTCTCACGGAATTTTCAACGCTGTCAAAAGTTGCTGTTGCAATATTTATTTTATTGATGCCGAGACTGACACATTTTTTGAAATCATCGGGAAGAATACCCGTTCCGCCGTGAAGAACAAGCGGCACTTCAACAAGACCTGCAGTTTCTTCAAGAATATCAAAACGGAGTTTCGGCGCTTGCTTATAGTTGCCGTGGGCATTTCCTATCGCAACTGCCAATGCATCAACATTTGTTTTCTGATAAAACTCCAACGCCTGCGCAGGCGATGTGCAATTGATTGCAATGTCCTCGCTTCCGTCTTCACTTCCGCCGACACATCCGATTTCGCCCTCACAATCTGCACCGTATTCAGCGGCAAGAAGCTTTATTTCCGATGTTATTTTAACATTCTCTTCAAACGGAAGATGTGAACCGTCAAACATAACGCTTGTGAATCCGATATCAAGAGCCTGCTTAATTTTTTCTGTTGTTTTGCCGTGGTCGAAATGAACGGCAACGGGCATTGAGCAGTTCTTTGCCGCCGCAACCATAAGCGGTCCTATAATTTCAAGCGGAGAATGATTGAGTCTGACCTCGGCTATCTGAAGAATAGCGGGGCTTTTTGTTTCTTCAACCGCTTTGAGAACACCGAGCACCATTTCCATGTTGGAAACACTGAAACTTCCGACTGCATATCCGCCTTCCCTTGCCTTTTTCAGCAAGGTACTCATTTTTACAAGAGGCATTATTTCTCATCCTTTTTATAATATATAACAGAACAAACCGCACTTGTCAAAGGCAAAGTGAGAAGCATACCCATACTGCCTGCAAGAGCCTGAAGAATTTCGGCAATAATAAGTTCTCTGTTGATAACCTGCTGAATATCCGCATTATATGCAACAAGCAGAAGTACACTCGTCAGCGAGCTTCCGATATAGGCAAGAACAAGGGTATTCGCCATTGTACCCATCATGTCCCTGCCGATTGTGAATCCCGATTTCATGAGCGCATTCGGTCTGATTTCTGGCGATTTTATGCGAAGTTCATAAAGCGATGATGAAATGGACATTGAAACGTCCATAACCGCACCGACAGCGCCGACGATAATCATGGCGAAAATGATAGCCTTGAGATTGATAGGATTATCGGGATAAAGCTGAACAAGATATATCGATTCTTCTTCAATAAGACCCGTCATATTCAGGAATTTATCCATAATCAGAGTTATAAGTCCTGAACACAGCACACCGCATATACATCCGATGCCTGCACACAAAGCCTTGACATTAAATCCGCTGATTAAACAAAGAGTCATCACCGTTATAAAAATACAAACGAGGATTGACCATAAATATATGTTATGTCCGTTAAGGATTGCGGGAATAAGTACAGTAAAAACCGAAAGGCAGGTGAAGCCTAAGGAAACAACGGTTTTGAGTCCTTGTGTTTTTGCAAAAACCACAACAAGAACACAGAAAACAACAAGAAGCCAGAGCAACGGCGTTATGCGGATAAAATCGCCGAAATAATATTGCATTTCACCGTTTTGAGAATAACCCGATATCAGAATCTTATCGTTTTCTTCAACCTGACGGGGACTGAAAGCGTAGGATTTATCAATCTCCTGAACGGCTTCAACCGTCTTGCCCCTTAAATCGGTATTGAGTGCCTGCGCTTTGAATGTAACAGTTACGAATTCACTCTCGCCAGAAACATTCTGAACATTGACATCTGTAACACGGATAACCCTTGCTTTTATTATTTCGCCGTCAAGATTACCTTTGAAAATTGTTCCGTTGCCGACTATATGCAGATAAGACAAGAGAATAAGAAGTGCAGAAACAAAAACGGTTATTATCTGATACACCGTCTGTCTGTTTTTCATTCTCTCACCTCAAAAAAATTAAATTTAATATATTATATCATTTTAATTTGCAAATCTCAATATCTTTTCATATAAAAAAATCCGCCGGAGAAATCTCCGACGGATTCAATATTATTTCTTTGCGGAAACTTTTCGAGCTTCAATTTCTGCAACCATTTCAGCCTGTCTCTTCTCTGTGATTGTATAGAAGAACATAGGAACTGCGCAAGCGAACATGGACACAACGCCTGAAATGATGAGAACATCCCAGAGTGCATCAGGATTTGCAACCTCATAAGTTCTTGCATTGATACCTGCAATGCTCATTGAAAGAACACCGATGAATGCGCCGACTGCCATACCGATTTTGTTGATAAGAGTCTGCATTGCAAAGCAGATACCTTCGCCTCTTTCGCCTGTTTTCCATTCAAGATAGTCAACTGTATCACCGATCATAGCATATGTAATGATATTGTTGACACCCTGAGGAATACCGAGAAGAACAAGACCGACAGCGCAGATTGCCATCTTCCAGGGAGCATCGTAACCAACGAAATACATAACGGTCATAACAACACCGCCGAAGAGATGCACAACGATATATGACCACTTCTTTGTAAATTTCTTTGACATCCAGGGAACAAGAACGACTGCAACAAGACCGCCGGGAACAACGAGAAGAGTGATAATACCGTAAAGGCCTTCATTCTGAAGAATATACTTTGCAAAGTAAAGACCGCCTGTGTAAGAATAAACCATTCTTGCACCGCCGAGAACACCTGAAAGAACGATAAGAAGAAGTTCTTTGTTCTTGAAAAGGAGCTTGAGGTTGTGTCCGAATGAGGGAGGATTCTCTTCTGATGTGAAGCGTTCTGTTGTGTTTTTGAAACCGTAGAAGAACATGGGAATAGCTGCAACAACAAGAACAATGGCAGCTACGAAATAAATCCACTTGAGAGTATCTGCGTTTGCAATTTCCATGCCGTTTCTTACTGTTCCGACAAAAGTCTGTGCAGCTTCTTCAGCAGTGATGCCCTGATTTGCAACCATGTTCATAACTGCTTCTGCCTTATCGGTAAGGATAAGAGCAATATCATCAGCGGTATACTTGAACTTTGATGTGAGAGCACCTGTAATCATGGGAATGAAAACAGTAACGATACCTGCGCCGACTGTGCAGAACATACGGGCAACGGTAAGAATGTTACCTCTTGTTACCGTGTTGTTTGTAAGGCAGGTTGAAAGACCCCAGTAGGGAACGTCTGCGATTGTGTAGAAAACAGACCAGAGAACATAGATAACACCGATTACTGCGAATGCAAGTGAAGTCTGTGTGCCGTTATATACTTTCTCTGCGCTGAAAACGGGAAGGAAGCAAAGAATTGTCATAATACCGATGGGAATTGCCATCCACTTGAGATAAGGGCGGCATTTGCCCCATTTTGTGCGGGTTTTGTCAACAACCGAACCCATGATGGGGTCGTTGAATGCGTCAAAGATACGAGCACCGAGCATAAGAATAGCAACTGCTGTTGCGCCCTTAAGGCTTCCGACCATAACGCCGTCAGCACCAAAAAGAAGTGCGTCGGTCATAAATACGGTGATGTATGAGCCGATGATGGTGCAGATAAAGTTCTGACCGAAACCGGCTACGCTGTAGGCGAGAGCCTCTTTGGGCTGAACGCCTTCGCCCGGAGTTGTTCCGAACAGTTTGTGAAGAAATCCGTTGTTTTTCATTTTCACAAGTTCCTTTCGTCTTTAGAATAATGATTTATAAAATTCGAGCGCTTTGAATCTTTTTCCCGTTTGCGAAAGCAAAAACTTTTCGCATACAAAAGCAAAACGCTTTTCATCCTGAGTCGGAAGAGAGAATGAGTATATTCTCTCAATCGGGTTTGCACAGACGTGCCTCATTGCGGTGAAAACGGTTGCATTTATTTTTTCTCCGTTTCCGCATTTTCTGCAATAAACACAGCCGTCGGAAATGCTGAAATAAATATCGCCTTCGGGCTCGCATCCGCATCCCGAACAAGCGGTCAGATCAGGCATAAAACCTGAGAAAACCATAAATTTAAGCTCTGTTACGGCTTTGAGAAAATCGCATGATCTTCTCCCCGTTTCAAGCAGATGCATTGAATTAAGAATTACCCGAAGATAATCCTTTGCCGGCTCCATTTCAGGAGCAAGCTCCATTGCAAGAGCGCAGAAATACTGCGCAAGGGAGAGCTTTTCAATATCTTCCCTCAAGCCGAAGAAAACTTCTTTTGCAACCGCATCGTCAATTATGTAGCTGTCCCTGTTTTTGTAGATTGAAAAATCTCCGTAACAAAAGGACTGCGTTGCGCCATGCATACGGCTGTTTATCTTTTTGGCTCTGTTTGCAAAGGCTCGGACAACTCCGTATTCAGAAGTCAGAAGAGTGACAAGACGGTCACTTTCCCCCGTGTCTGTTACCTTCAGCACCAGAGCGTCGGTATTCATTCTCAATTTGTTTTACCTCCGAAGCACCGACAACACAGTTTCTGAATTGAAGATAGTCGTTCACGGTGCCGGATTGTGAAAATTTGCGCCATGCTTTTTCTTTATCCACTTCATCATCTCCCGTTAATAATTTATCCTTACCAACGGAAAATAACAACAGAAAAAGTATGGAAATTAATCAAGACCAAAGTTGTGGATAATTCCTTCTCGATTTCTCCAGCCTTCCTTGACTTTCACCCAACATTGAAGGTTGATTTTGCATTGGAAGAAATTCTCCATATCGTATCTCGCTTTGGTTGAAATACGCTTGAGCATATCGCCTTTTTTGCCGATGATGATACCCTTGTGAGTATCCTTTTCGCAATATATGACAGCTTCAACATCCATGATTCCGCCCGTGGGTCTTTCGCGCATCTTTTCGATGCTGACAGCAACACCGTGGGGCACTTCCTTATCAAGAAGAAGAAGCATTTTTTCTCTTATAATTTCACCTGCAAGCACTCTTTCGGGCTGGTCGGTAAGAGTATCGTCAGGGAAGAAATGCACGGATTCATATGTCAGCTTTTTGAGTTCTTCAATAACAAGTTCAACGTTTTCGTTCTTAAGTGCGCTGACGGGCACAACTGCTTCAAAATCATAAATTCCCGTAAACTGAACGATTCGTTCCATGAGCTTTTCTTTCTGCTTGATGGTATCAATTTTGTTGATAACAAGCACAACGGGAGCTTTTTCTTTCTTAAGACGGTTGAGAAGCTCGATTTCGGTGTCTCTGATTTCGCCTTCGGGTTCAACAACGAAAAGGCAAGCATCCATACCTGCAATTCCTTCGCCGACGGATTTGATCATCTTTTCGCCGAGCTTTGTTTTGGGTCGGTGATAACCGGGTGTGTCGGTGAAAACAAGCTGAGTTTCACCCATAGTAAGAACACCCATGATTCTCGTTCTCGTTGTCTGCGGTTTCTGAGTTACGATTGCAACTTTCTGACCAAGCATTTTGTTGAGAAGAGAAGATTTGCCTACATTGGGGCAGCCGACTATTGCTACAAAAGCGGTTTTTGTCATTATTTATTCCTCATTCAATGTTTTTTGAAAAATTTCTTTATTCCCTGCGGTCCTGCGAATGCAAACACAAATGCCGCCGCAACACTCACAACAAGAGCGATAAGCACAGGAATATTTTCTTTATAGTATTCAATCATTTTTACAAATGCATCAGGCTGATACAAAATTGCTATGCCGACAGCAACCGAGCCGATTGCCGCAATAAGCACAGCACCTGCCGCCGCATCCTTGGCAATTGCCGCAACGGGATTTTTCTCTTTTGTTGAAAGGTCAACGGATTTTTCAATCGCGGTGTTGACACATTCAAGAGCAAGCACCGATGAGCAGACCGCAAAAAGAACGGCAAACTGTGTTTTTGTGACTTCAAAGAAATCATGAACAGTCAGAAAACCGAACATAAAAGCCGTGAAACACAGATGAATTCTCATGTTTCTTTCATGCGCAATGCAATATGTAATTCCCTTAAATGCATAAACGAAGCTTCTGGCAAGATTTTTCATACGTTTTCATCTTCCATATAATAGCTTGAATTTCTTTTGAGACCGAGCTTTGTGAGAACTGTTTCTTCCTTTTCTCTCATTCTGACACTTTCGATTCCGCCGTTCACATGGTCATAACCGAGCAGGTGAAGCATTGAGTGAACGGTGAGAAATCCGATTTCTCTCTGGAGTGAATGACCGTATCTGTCAGCCTGGTCAAGCGCATGGGGAATTGAAATAACGATATCTCCGAGAAGCTTTGCGCCCGTGTCGTTATTGATGTCATAAACACCGTCTTCGCCAAGGGGGAATGAAAGAACATCGGTTGCTCTGTCGATATTTCTGTACTGTTTGTTGAGTCTGTGGATTGTTTCGTCATCAACAAAAGTAACGCTCACTTCGGATTTTCCTTCAAACTCTTCCATCGCAAGCACCGCAGTACAGCAGCGACGGACAAGCAGACGTACACCCGAAGGTATTTTGAACTCATTCTGTTCGTTGGAAATGATAACCTTAACCTTTCCTGTCATTCCTTCTTCGCTCCTCTTCCTGTTTCTCATATGCTTTGATGATATCCTGAACAAGTCTGTGGCGGACAACGTCCTTTTCATTGAATCTGACCGTTCCGATATCCTCAACATTTTTAAGAATTTTTACTGCTTCCTTAAGTCCCGAGCGTTTTCCGTCGGGCAAATCTATCTGTGTGACGTCACCCGTAACAACCATTTTGGAATTGAATCCAAGACGGGTCAGGAACATCTTCATCTGCTCTGCCGTGGTATTCTGCGCTTCGTCGAGAATAATGAAGCTGTCGTCAAGCGTTCGTCCTCTCATATAAGCAAGGGGAGCAACTTCAATATCGCCTCTTTCCTGATGCTTCTGGAAATTTTCCGCACCGAGCATATCAAAAAGCGCATCATAGAGCGGTCTTAAATACGGGTCAACCTTGCTCTGAAGGTCGCCGGGCAGAAATCCGAGCTTCTCACCTGCTTCAACAGCGGGTCTTGTGAGAATAATTCTGTTGATTTCCTTGGCACGGAAAGCCGTTACCGCCATTGCAACGGCGAGATAGGTTTTACCCGTACCTGCAGGGCCGATACCAAAAGTTATGGTGCTGTTACGGATTGTTTCGATATATTTTTTCTGACCGAGAGTTTTCGGTTTTACAGGTTTGCCTTTTGAGGTGATACAAACACAGTCCGCCGCCATCTGCACAAGTTTGTCTTCGTTGCCTTCATTTACAAGCGACATAACATAGCGGACATTCTGGTCGCTCAGAGATTCTCCCCTGTTGATAAGGGTAAGCAATCCGTTGATGGCACGGACACCTTTCTGCACATTCTCGGCTTCACCCGCAACCTTAAGCTCCGAGCCTCTGCTGATAACAGAAACCGAAAATTCCTTTTCGATCTGTTTGATGTTTTCGTCAAAAGAACCGAAAAGGCTTACTGCCTGCTCCATTCTGTCAACATTGATAATCTGTTCAAACATAAACTCACCTCAATCATCAGGTTATTATAACACACATATCTTTAAATGTCACTATTTTTTTATATATTTATCATATAATATTTACATTATATTGATTGACAATTCAATCTTGCGGTGATATGATTATTTAAATATAACTATTAACTAAAATGGAGTAAAATATGCTCGAATTTGTTCTGCAGATATCGCACTATTCCCTGCCCGTGCTTGCGCTGGCGGTTCTGGCTTTGTGCATATTCGCTCTTCTCAAGCGCAGAGCACCGTCGCTCGGAAGCGCAAAACTTATAAACACGGTCAACGGCGATGTCTTTCCGCTTGTATGCCGTGAAACTTCAATCGGACGCCATAAAAACTGCGATATAATTCTCAATTATTCAACCGTTTCAAGAACCCATGCAGTTATAGTCTGTTCAAAAGGCGGTTGGTATATAACAAGCATAAAAAACAATGCGGAAGTTCTGGTCAACGGCAAGGAAATCGAGAAAAAAGAACTTCTCAAAACGGGAGATAAAATCACGCTCGGAAATATCACATTAATTTTCAAAAATAAGTAGGTAACTAAATGGCAGAAATAATTACTCTTGAAAACGGTCTTCGCATCGTTCTTGAAAAAAATAAAATTGCAAAAACCTGCTCGGCTGTTATATGGGTTGCAAGCGGTTCAAGTTACGAAACACCGGAAACCGCAGGTACATCTCATTTTATTGAACATATGATATTCAAGGGTTCGGACAAGCGTTCGGCTCTTGACATAGCGGTTGAAATGGATGAAATCGGCGGATATCTAAACGCTTACACGGCAAGGGAAGCCACTTGTTTTTATGCAAGAACACTTTCCGAGCACATGCCGAAAGCGCTTGATATTCTTTGCGATATGGTCAGAAATCCCAGACTTGACAAAGAAGATATTGAGCTTGAAAAAGGCATAATCAAAGAAGAAATTGCCATGTATGAAGATGACCCCGAAGACCTTTGTACCGACACTTTCTATGAAAAAGTATGGAAAGGAAGTATGCTCGGTTCAAATATTCTCGGAAGCATAAAAACCGTTGAATCCGTTACAAAAGAAAGCCTTACGGCTCATATGAACAAATTCTATGTTCCCGAAAGAACGGTTATCAGCATCAGCGGTAATTTTGATAAAAATGCGGCAGTTGAAATATGCAAAAACTATTTTTCGGACAAAGAAAACACGGGATTTGCACTCAATCCGATACACACGGATTTCCACCACGATATTGTTCCGATAAAAAAGGATTTCTCACAGAATCAGCTCATACTCGGATTTGAAGGCGTTGCTTCGGGAACAAAACACCGTGAACCTGCACTTCTCATTTCTTCGATTCTCGGCGGCACTCCTTCATCAAGACTTTTTCAGCAAATCAGAGAAAATCTCGGTCTTGTTTATTCAATCGACACATCATGTGTTTCTTATCTTAAATCAGGCATATTCACCGTATGCATGGGACTGAGTTCAAAATCCGAAGAAAAAGCAATATCCGAAACAATAAAGATAATATCAGAATTTGTTGATACGGTTACGGAAAAAGAACTCGCAAGAGCAAAAGAACAGGCGGTTACGGGATTCGTCATGGACCTTGAAAACCCATCATCCCATGCCTCAAGAAACGGCAGAAATATGCTTTTCTATAACCGTGAAATTACCGAAGAAGAAGTCATAAAAAATATCCGCTCGGTAACTCTTGAGCAGATAAAAGAAACCGCATCACAGATATTTGATTTATCAAGAATCACGCTCTGTGTTGCAGGAAAAGTGAAAACCAAAAAGGCATACGCCGAAATAATAAATTCAGCAATTGAAAGAAGTTATGCAAAATGATTAACAAAAAAGATGTCAAAAGATTGGTTGTCAAGGTCGGCACATCAACTCTCACCTATGACACAGGAAAAATAAATCTCAGAAGAATGTCCATGCTCGCAAGAGTATTGAGCGATCTCAAAAATGCAGGAATGGAAATTGTGCTTGTAACTTCAGGCGCAATCGGTGTAGGAGTAGGCAAACTCGGTCTTAAAGAAAGACCCAAGGACACTCCGGGCAGACAGGCGGCAGCAACCGTCGGTCAATGCGAACTTATGTTCCTTTATGATAAATTTTTCGGTGAATACGGCAACATAACAGGTCAGCTTCTTGTTACAAAGGATGACTTTGACAACGAAGAAAGACACCGCAATCTCCACAATTCGTTCATGAAACTTTTTGAATACGGTGCAATCCCCGTTGTTAATGAAAACGACAGCGTTGCCGTTGAAGAAATTGTTTACGGCGATAACGACAGTCTTTCTGCTCACGTTGCGGAAATAGTTGAAGCTGATGCACTTGTTATTCTTACAGATATTGACGGTCTCTTCAGCGCTAATCCGAGAGAGGACGAAAACGCTGTTCTCATTCATATTGTTGATGAAATCAACGATGATATTCTTGCGCTTGCAGGCGGAAGCGGCACAAACAGAGGCACGGGCGGAATGATAACAAAGCTCCTTGCCGCAAGAATCGCAACCGCAGCAGGAATCGATACCGTTGTTATGAACGGTTCAGACCCCGAAGATATTTATAAGCTTATTGACGGCAGACAGATAGGCACTCTTTTCAGAGCAAAAACGGAGGGATAATATGAGCGACATGATTAATATCGGTGCACGTTCAAAAGAGGCGCAGAGAATTCTTGCCAAAGCGGGCGGTGCAACCATCGACAAGGCATTGAATGCAATTGCAACCGCTCTTGAAAAAAATTCACAGTTCATTCTTGAAGAAAATTCAAAAGATATCAGAGCTGCTCAGGATTCAGGAATTTCTCAGGCTATGATTGACCGACTCACTCTCACGCAGGACAGAATTTCGGGAATGGCAGACGGACTCAGACAGGTCGCTTCGGGTGAAAATCCCGTTGGTAAAGTTCTTTGGGGCGAAACAAGACCCAACGGACTTAAAATCGAAAAAATTTCCGTACCCATCGGCGTCATTGCGGTTATTTTTGAAGCAAGACCCAATGTAACGGCTGACGCTGCGGCAATATGCCTTAAAGCAGGCAACTCAGTTATTCTCAAAGGCGGCAAGGAAGCAATCAATTCAAACAAAGCCATTGCAACAGTCATGCGCAATGCAGCGGCTGAATCGGGTCTGCCTGAGGATTGTATAATTCTTATTGAAAACATTTCAAGACAAGCCGCAACAGAGCTTATGAAGCTCAACGGCTATGTTGATTTGCTTATTCCGAGAGGCGGTGCGGGACTTATCCGCTCCGTTGTTGAAAACGCAACCGTCCCCGTTATTGAAACGGGCGTCGGCAACTGCCATATTTATGTAGATGAAGATGCAGATATCAATATGGCTGCCGAAATAGTCACAAATGCAAAGGCGTCAAGAGTTTCCGTATGCAATGCCTGCGAAAGTCTTCTTGTTCATAAGGATATTGCCGAGCTTGGTCTTATCACAATTGCAGAAAAGCTCAGAGAAAAGAATGTTGAAATCATCGGCGACGAAGCAGTATGCGAAATTCTTCCCTTCGCAACTCCCGCAACCGAAGATGACTGGGCAACAGAATATCTCGACTACAAAATCAGCGTTAAAGTTGTTGACGATATTGATGAAGCGATTTCTCACATTGCAAAATACGGCACAGGTCACAGCGAAGCAATCATAACAGACAGTTATGAAGCGGCAGAAAAATTCAAAGCAGAAGTTGATGCGGCGGCTGTTTATGTCAACGCTTCAACAAGATTTACAGATGGCGGCGAATTCGGTTTCGGTGCAGAAATCGGAATTTCCACGCAGAAACTTCACGCAAGAGGTCCTCTCGGCGTTGCTCATATGGTAAGCTCAAAATATGTAATCAGCGGCAACGGACAGATAAGGTAAGGTGAATCAAGTGGCAAAAAACAAAGGTAAAAACAAGCTCGCTTTCCCCATCGGGGTAATTGCAGGCATTCTCGCAATCGTCGGTCTTATAACCGTTATCAATTTCACAGCCGATAAAATCAATAATCTGACGGACAAAACCGCCGAAAAAGCAGAATATGAAGAAATGCTCAGACCCGTTGTGATGTTTGACCCCGATCCGTTTGACGATCTTACTCAGGCGGATGTTTCTCAGCTTCTCAACAGCGCAGTATGGGCGCTTCTCATGAGCGAAGACGGGGCGGACAAATATCCTTATTCAGAAGGCGAAACTTTCGGTATCGTTGTTCCGCAGGAAGATATTGAAGGATATTTCGTGAGCCTTTTCGGAACGGAAATTGACATCGCTTCGCTTCATTCATCATTGGATATGAGCGAATATGAAATCACTTATGATGCCGCTCTCAAAAGCTACATCCTTCCCGTTACGGGCGTTGAATCGGCATACACTCCGAAGGTTTATGATATCGAAAAACAGGGAAGCTCAAAAATTCTCAGCGTGGGATACATCGGTTCTCTCGCATGGGCACAGATTGAAGACGGTCAGTACACCGCTCCCGAGCCCGACAAGTATATGAAAATAACTCTTCGAGAACGAAGCGGCGGAATGATGTATGTTTCATCAATTCAGGCAGTTGACGGTCAGGAAGTTATCGGCACAACAGAACCTGCACGCGCTCCCGAAACCGAAGAAGAAACAACCGCAACCGTTGTTGAAACAACCGCAGCCGTTACAGAAGTACCCGTTACGGATGAAAACGGCGAAATTGTTACAACCGAGCCCGTAACAGATGAAAACGGTGAAATTGTAACCGATGAATCAACAACAGAAAACGACGAAACAACAGAAGATAACTCCGAAGAAGAATAACCCACAGGAGAATTATAATGAATTTATTTGATAAACATGCAAAGGCTCTTGAGTTCGACAAAGTCCTTGAACGGCTTGCGGATTTCACAAGCTGTGATGATGCTCACTATGATGCAACTCATCTTAAGCCCGAAAGCAACCTTGATCTTGCAAAAGCTTTGCTTAACCAGACCGTTGATGCACATATGCTTCTTGCCCGTTTCGGCGGACCGTCTTTCGGCGGACTCAGAAATGTAAACAATGCATTGAGCAGAGCGAATGCAGGAAGCGTTCTCAACACAAGAGAGCTTCTTGACATCGGCGGTGTTCTTCGCGTAATCCGAACACTCTCTCAATGGCGCGCTTCAAATGCAGGCGTTCAGACCTGCATTGATTCACTTTTCAACGCTCTTGTTCCCAACAAATATCTTGAAACCGCAATATTCAATGCTATCATTTCCGAAGAAGAAATTTCGGATAATGCTTCCCCTGCTCTTGCCGCAATCCGCCGCAAAATAAGGGCTCAGGAATCAAAAATCCGAGAACAGCTCGAAAAGTTTTCCCGTTCACAGAGTCATTCAAAATTTCTTCAGGAAAACATAATCACCCAACGTAACGGCAGATATGTTGTGCCCGTAAAGAGTGAACACAGAAGCGAAATCGCAGGTCTTGTTCACGACACATCATCAAGCGGCGCAACAGTATTCATTGAACCCATGGCTGTTGTTGAAGCAAACAATGAAATCCGTGTTCTTCAGACAAAGGAAAGAGAAGAGATTGAAAAGATTCTCTATGAGCTTTCCGTTTCCGCAGGTGAATTTGCCGACAGCATCAAAAACAGCTACGAATGTGCGCTTGAACTGAATGTTATTTTTGCGAAAGCGCAATATGCATACAGAATCAAGGGTTGTCCGCCGATACTCAACGATAAGGGTATAATCAATCTGCGTGCCGCAAGGCATCCGCTTATTGACCCGAAGAAGGTTGTTCCTGTTGACATTATGCTCGGCAAGGATTTTGATACCCTTGTTATAACGGGTCCCAACACGGGCGGCAAGACCGTTTCAATCAAAACACTCGGCTTGCTTTCGATGATGGCTATGTGCGGAATGATGATTCCTGCAGGTGACAGAAGTGAAATTTCCGTATTCACCGAAATTCTTTCCGATATCGGTGACGAGCAGTCAATCGAGCAGTCCCTCAGCACATTTTCAAGCCATATGACAAACATCATAAAAATTCTTGATAAAGCGGATTACAAATCCCTTATCCTTTTTGACGAGCTTTGCTCCGGTACTGACCCGACAGAGGGTGCAGCTCTTGCAATCTCCATTCTTAAGAGGGT
>JAZRJH010000177.1:0-2018 GCA_045645685.1 Acutalibacteraceae bacterium | reverse complement strand
AAGCGACCGTTGTTGCCGAGGTTAAAGAAAAGCCCTATCTCGTAATGTACTGGAACGGCAAGGCTATCGTTAATATCAGCCGTGAATTCCTCAATTCAAACGGTGCAGAAAAGCATATCGATATCGCTCCCGCAAAGCTTGAAGATTATTCAAAGAAGGTTGACGGTTCATTCAGCGATATGTACACAGCTCTTGCAGGTGACCTCAACATCTGCTCAAAGAGAGGTCTTTCCGAAAGATTTGACTCAACAATCGGTGCAAACACCGTTCTTATGCCCTTCGGCGGCAAGCATCAGCTCACTCCCATTCAGGCAATGGTACACAAGATTTCCGTTGAAAAGCAGGATACAGACACTTGCTCACTCATGGCATGGGGTTATAACCCGTTCATCACAGAAAAGAGCCCCTACCACGGCGCATATCTTGCAGTTATCGAATCCGTTTCAAAGCTCATCGCAGCAGGTGCAGACTTCAAGGAAGTTTATCTCACATTCCAGGAATATTTCGAGAAGCCCATGAAGGACGGCAAGCGTTGGGGCAAGCCTCTCGCAGCTCTTCTCGGCGCATTCAAGGCACAGATGGATCTCAAGATTGCGGCTATCGGCGGCAAGGATTCAATGAGCGGCTCATTTGAAGATATCGATGTTCCCCCCACACTTGTTTCATTCGCTGTTACAACAGAGGAACTCAAAAACATCGTTTCTCCCGAATTTAAGGCTGCAGGTCACAAAGTTGTTATCATCAAGCCTGAATACACAGCAGACAATCTTCCCGAAACAGCATCACTTCTTAAAGTATACGATGAGGTTTACTCACTCGTAACATCAGGCAAGGCTGCCGCAATCTACACTCCCGCAATGGGCGGTGCTGCAGAAGCAGTTCTCAAGATGGCTATGGGTAACGGAATCGGCTTCGACTTTGCCGATGTTTCACTCGAAGATATCTTCGGCTATTCCTACGGTTCATTCATCATTGAGCTTAATGACGATACAGACTGCGGAACTCTTCTCGGTTACACAACTGATAAGGCAGCAATCACTTACGGCGCAGAAACAGTTGATTTTGCAAAGCTTCTTCCCGTTTACGAAGACAAGCTTGAAGATATCTACTCATGCAACATCGCAATGCCCGAAAAGAAGATTGAAACCTTTGATTATAAGGCAACAACATTTGCAAAGCCTGCAATCAGAACTGCAAAGCCCAAGGTTCTCATTCCCGTATTCCCCGGCACAAACTGCGAATTCGATTCAGCAAAGTATGCTGAAAGAGCAGGCGCAGAAACAGAAATCTTTGTTATCAACAACCTTTCCGCTTCAAGCATTGCAAAGTCAGTTGAAGACTTCGCAAAGAAGGTTTCCGAAAGCCAGATTATCTTTGTTCCCGGCGGTTTCTCAGGCGGTGACGAACCCGACGGTTCAGGTAAGTTCATCACAGCGTTCTTCCGCAATGCTGAAATCAAGCAGGCTGTAACAGAGCTTCTTGAAAAGCGCGACGGTCTTATGCTCGGTATCTGTAACGGTTTCCAGGCTCTCATCAAGCTCGGCCTTGTTCCCTACGGCAAGATTATCGACACCGATGAAACCTGCCCCACTCTTACTTACAACACCATCAGCAGACACCAGTCAAAGCTTGTAAGAACAAAGCTCGTTTCCAACAATTCTCCCTGGCTCTCAAAGGCAAAGCAGGGCGAAGTTTACACCGTGCCCATTTCACACCGCGAAGGCAGATTCATTGCTGACGAAGCTCACATCAGAAAGCTCGCCGCAAACGGTCAGATCATCACTCAGTATGTTGACTTTGACGGCAATGCAACAAATGATATCGCATTCAACCCCAACAACTCCGATTTCGCAATTGAAGGTATCGTTTCACCCGACGGCCGTGTTCTCGGTAAGATGGGTCACTCCGAAAGAACAGGTCTTGGTCTTTACAAGAATGTTCCCGGCGAATTTGACCTCAAGCTCTTCGAGTCAGCGGTTGAATACTATAAATAATATAATGTAATATATAATAAAGGG
>JAZRJH010000176.1:0-9101 GCA_045645685.1 Acutalibacteraceae bacterium | reverse complement strand
GTACTTTATTTCTTCTCTTGCGAGTCATTATAGCGCCTTTAATACGAGCCATTTTTTATATCCTCCGTTAATCTTTAAGTTGTTTTACAAAGTTCCGAATTATTTGTAAGGAACAAGACGCTTGATCTGCTTGCAGTTTGTAACGTCAGCAACAGTTGTCTTGCGAAGATTTCTCTTGCGCTTTGTGGTCTTCTTGTTGAGAATGTGTGATTTGTAAGCATGGGCACGCATAGGCTTGCCGTTCTTTGAGAGTTTGAAGCGCTTCTTTGCGCCGCTGTGAGTCTTAATCTTAGGCATGGTTGTTTCCTCCTTAATAATTTACATTATATTTCGTGCTTTTTTATTTACTGCTTTTCGGAGCCAGGAACATCAGCATCTGTCTGCCCTCAAGTTTTGCGGGCTTTTCTACCGAAGCACAATCCGCACAGGCTTCCGCACAACGGTTCATGATAACCTGACCAAGCTCGGGATGAGCCATCTCACGGCCTCTGAATCTGATTGAAACCTTAACTTTGTTACCCTGCGAAATGAATTTCTTTGCATGGTTGATTTTTGTGTCGAAATCGTGTGTGTCGATATTGAGAGAAAGTCTGATTTCTTTAATCTCGATGGTCTTCTGATTCTTCTTTGCTTCTTTCTCTTTCTTTGCCTTTTCAAATCGGAATTTACCGTAGTCCATAACCTTGCATACGGGGGGCTTTGCCATGGGAGCAATCTTAACAAGGTCAAGATTTCTGCTTTCGGCAATTTTGAGTGCCTCCGCTGCGGACATGATGCCGAGCTGTTCGCCGTCATCTGAAATAACTCTTATTTCTTTGTCACGGATTTCTTCATTGATTTGCTGCTCTTGCTTGCTGATGTTGAAGCACCTCCTGAAAATTAAATAAAAAAGCGAGGGCAGGAAATTCCCGACCTCGCATAAAATCAACGCTTTTCACGGGCAATACGCCCGATTAAAAAGAAGCTATTGACCGACGCGGGACTTCCCCGGAAGGTGAGAGCATACCTGCTCTGCTTTATTGTGCAAGTCATTTTAATACATAAACGTTGGTTTGTCAAGTGGTTTTTGCAAATTTATTTGATTTTGCTCAAAAAGATTATTCCTGCGCATACTGCAAGACCTGCTCCGATGAACAAAGCGGCTGTTATTCCGCTCAGAGCCGACGCTGTGCAATAGAGAGCCATGCTGAGAACAAATCCGAGAGCGCTGAGTATAATCTGTATAATCGAGCCGAGCTTCATTCCCGAGCCGATACCGCACGAAGCGGCAACGGATTTGAGCATGGAATAAGCCGTGCCGTCATGAACGATTGCCGAGGGAAGTCTGTCACACACGGCTTCTCTTCTTCTCTTGAAGAGTCTGCCTGCAACAGATGAGAGAATCTTGAAATTCTCCTGCGGAATTCCGAAGCTCTTCGAGATAAGCTCTTCGGTAACATTAACGTCGTTTGTGCGCACAAGAACCTGAATTCCGTTGCTTTCAAGAGCCTTGAAATAAGCAGTAAGATTCTTGTCAACCGCATAGCTCACAACGAAAAGAGCGGCGATTTTTTCCGCCACGGCAAGATAGATAACCTTTCTGCCGCTGTGGGAATATTTCTCTTCAAGTGTCTTTTCGGGAACTTCGATGTTATGATGCACAAGCATATTTCTGTTGCCGAGAAGCACTTTCTGGCCGTGGATTCTTGCGGAAATACCGAGTTTATCTTCATAAACAAGCTCCTTGACGGAGGGGAGCAAATCCTGTCTGCCGTCAACAACCTGCTCAAAACTTTCACGGAGCGGGCCGCCCGATTTGATAACCATTGCCGCCGCATAAAGAAGAACATCGTCGATTCGGATATTCTTGAAATCTTTCATGCCGTGCATGGTGCATCCCGAACGGTCAAAGATATCTGCCGAATCCATAACAACCGCATTGGCGCAGGCGGTTTTTTCCGCCGCATCAAGGCTGACTATCATTGTGCCTTCGGTATTGAGAGAAGCATTTGTGATTCTCATTATAAACGAAGGAATAAACGATGAAAATACGGGTGCGCAGATACAGAATGTGCCTGCAAAAGCGGAGAATGCCGTCATAACGCTCATGTTCCTGACACCTGCTGCGATTGCAACGATTGAAGCCGCCGCAAAAGCAACGGGAATAAGAATCCTGACAATTTTCTTCTCGCCTGAATCCGCATTTGAATTCTTCACAAAATCAGAAGGGAACGAGAGTTTTGATGAATAGAGCAGCTCTGCATTGCCCATCATAAGACCCCTGCCGAGTTCAAAAATTTCGGACTCGTTTTCAATCGGATGAACGGCGTACATATTATGCTCATATTTATATGCACAGACTTCGAAGTTGCCGAGAATTCTTTCGGCATCGGATTTATCTGCGATTTTTCCGATAAGCACAGCCATGATTGCCGCAATTGTGAACACGGTTGTTGATATTTCGCTTCCGCCCACAATCGCCGCAAGAGTGCATTGAAGAAGTGCAACAACAATCGCAAGGCTGACTGCCGTGTCGCTTGTTATTCTGCGCTTGAAAATTCCTGTTATTCCGTCTACAAACTTAACATTATTCAATGCAACGGCAACTATAAGAAGCACCGCATTGACAACATTCAGACCTGCCGAACCCATTGCAAAAAACTCGGTTTCAATCGAGAGCTTCTGTGCAAGGAACGGGATAGCATTGAGAACGATTGCAACAAGTTCAATTATACCCACAAAAAGGAGCGACATTCCTGCCTTGTGACTGTTTTCGCTGAGTTTTGTATGTATTGCGGCACGCTCGCTGAGTGATGAATACTCATTTGCAAGGGGCTTTGCCTCTTCCATTTCAAGTTCAAGGCGCTTTTCTTTTTTTCTTCGTGCCTTTTCTTCTTTTGCACGTTCTTCGGGAGATGCTTCAAAATCGCCTTCAAAATCGGAATCAAGGTCAACTGCATTCACAAGCCTGAAGTTCTTCGCTTTCTGCTTGCGCTTTTCCCAAAGATTTTCTTCAACATCGGCTTCCTTATCAAAATCGGGGGATTCATCGTCATCATCGTCAAATCCCGTAAGAACAATCTGACCTTCAACATCGTCGCTGTAGTCATCCTTCTTCTCGGGAGTGCCGACCTTTTCCATGATTCGGGTTTTTTCGTCGACCGCCAGTTTGATATCCTCTGCGGCATGGACTTTCGGCATGGATTCAAGACCGCTTTCTTCATCCTCACCCATCTTTTCGATAACGATTCCCGACCTGTCAACGGGGCCTTCTTCGGGAAGCTCGAATTCAGCCGTATTCTCAAGCTGGAGCTTTGTGAAGAATCGGGTTTTGTAATCATTTTCGGTGATATGCTCTTCTTTTTCTTCTCCGAAGAAATCCTTTATTTCTTCAGGGACTTCATCATCCGCCTTTTTTTCCGCAGGCTCAGTCTGCTGCCATGCAAACATGGGCGGCGGCGGTGCAGGAATATCTTCGGGCACAATAACCGTTTCAAGCTCAAAAAGTTCGCTGTCGAAATCATCGATGACTTCTTCTTTTTCGTAGAATTTTTCCTGACCGTCAACTTCAAAATCCGCCGACATTGAAGAAATATCCTGCATTTCTTCTTTTTCGGGTTTTTCCTGAGTCAGGGGTTTGAGAGTGAACATTCCCGTGTCAAATTCACGGCTGAGTATTCTTTCAAAATCTTCGGCAGGTGTCAGCTCTTTTTTGGGCTTCGGAACATATTCTTCGCCGTTTGAATTCGCAATAAGTCTGTCGATATCATCAAGCGACCATGTTTTTGACGGCTCGTCGGTCAGAGAAAAATCTTCTTCTGTTTTCGATTTTCTGACTTCTGCAAGAATAGCGTCAAGATCGCTGTCGCCCGATATGTTGTTGAGATAATCGCTCAATTCTTTCACCTCACCTGTGTTTTGCAATTTCGTACATTAAAATTCCCGCCGCTACGGAAGCGTTGAGAGAGTTGATTTTTCCTTTCATGGGGAGAGAAACTATGAAGTCGCATTTATCCTTCACAAGTCTGCCCATTCCCTTGCCTTCCGAACCTACAACAAGTGCAACGCTGCCCGAATAATCCTGCTTATCCCAGCTTGTGCCGTCCATATCAGCGCCGTAAATCCAGAAGCCTTTTTCTTTGAGTTCATCGATTGCGGAAGGAAGATTTGAAACCCTTGCAACGGGCACATATTCCACCGCACCTGCCGAAACCTTGCCCACCGCATAAGTCAGCGCAACGCCTCTTCTCTTGGGAATGATGATTCCGTGCGCACCGCAGGCATCAGCCGTTCTGATTATTGCGCCGAGATTGTGGGGGTCTTCGATTTCATCGCAGATAATAACAAAAGGGGCTTCACCCTTTGACTTTGCATTTTCAAGAATATCGTCGATTGACGAATACTCATGCACGGCTGCCCATGCGGCAACACCCTGATGATTTTCGCCTTCGCAGATTTTATCGAGCTTTCTTTTGTCAGTTTCTTTGACAACGATGCCCTTGTCACGGCATTGACCGATGATTTTGCCGATTGAACCGCCTCTTTCGCCTTTTGCAACCATAAGGCAGTCAATCGCTCTGCCGCTCTTGAGAGCTTCGGCAACGGCATTTCTGCCGATTATGAGTCCCTGACGTTCATTCTGTATTTCCATGGAGCATACTCCTCCCATTTTCATCTATAATCGATTTATTATATCATAAATTTATCTGCTTGAACAGTATTATTTATAATTTTACAAAAAATTTTTTTCATTATATATCTTTCCGTTCACAAACTGACAGTTTTTGCCGTAATGACCGTGCAATAATGGAAAAAAATCAAAAAATAAAGGAAGTTTATCATGGAAAAAACAAAGGTTTACTATGAATATGACACGGCAGACCGTATGTGGGAAAAGGGGATAAAAATTCTCACGGCAACGGGATATTTTCTGAGCGGATTCATATTATCGGGAGCGGGGCTTTTCTCGCTGAATGTTCCGTTCAACATCGGACTTGCCGCCGCCTGCACGGGGTTTGAGCTTCTTTTTGCTTCGCTCGGCGGTGTTTTCGGATCGGTTTTCCGCCTTGACGGGGGAAGCATTCTCAACTCTGTTATTCCGCAGGCAGGAATCTGCGCCGTGATTTTTGCACTCGACAAGCTCGGAATATACAAAAACCGCCGCACGGTGCTGACCGTCAGCGTTTTTCTGCTTTGTACCATCTGCGGCACGGCTGTTATGTTTTCGGAAAATCCGTCGGCAAACGAGCTTGTTCTGACCGTTTGCTCAGCTCTTCTATGCGCCGCTTCGGTGACTTTTTATTCGGGAACGGTCAACTGCATAAAGAAAAAACGAAGCCCTTATATGCTCGACAGCCGCAGTCTTGTTTGCATCGTTGCGAGCCTTTGCACAATTCTTCTCGGCTCATCGGAAATCAATCTTCTCGGATTCCGACCTGCAAGATTTTTCGGATGCTTCGTTATTATCACGGCATCCTATCTTTTCAGCAAATCGGGGGGAAGCGTTGCAGGGATTGCGATAGGGGGATGCATTGCGGTTTCGGGCACGGGCGTTGCGCTGAGCCTTTGCTACGGAATCTGCGGACTTCTTTCGGGAATTTTTTCAAGATTCGGACAGATAGTCTGCGCTCTTGTTTTTTCTCTGACGGCAGGAATCACCGCACTTCTTGACGGCACAAACGAAGGGATTGCCGTTTTTGCGGAAGCGGCATCGGCATCGGTTGTTTTTGCATTGATACCGTCATCAAAACTCTCAAAAATCAGGGGAAATATCGTTTCACCCACGGCGAAAAGAATCACTTCCGAATTCGGTGCGGCAGGCAGCAGACTTCTTGAAGCATCAAGAGCAATCGGCTCAGTTTCGGACACGGTTGCAAAGGTTTCCGAAGGAATAGGAAGCCTTTCGCCTGCGAGCGACGAACTTGTGTGCATGAGAGTCAGGGAAAGGGTCTGTGCGGCTTGTCCTTTGAAAAATACTTTCTGCCCCGAAGAAGGCGAATTTTCCGAAATTCTGAAAAAGCTTTCTGAAGGCGCAAGCATAACACCCGTTGATTTTTCGGTCAATTTCAATGCAAAATGTCCGAGCGTGATGAGAGTTGCAGAGAGCTTCAACAAGGCATATTCGGGCACAAAGGCGCTCAACGCCGTGCAGGCAAATTCTCAAAGAAACAGAGAGCTTGCCTGCGGTCAGTTTGACTGGATTTCAGCTCTTCTCGAAGAGCTTTCAACCGAAATCGGGCAGGGCGCAAGAATCCTTTTCGGAAAAGAAAAAACAGCCGCATCGGTCTTATCCGACAACGGCTTTGAAGTTCTTTCGGCAAGCTGTGTTTCGCCGCCGTCAGGCGCACTTCGTCTGACCTGCATCGTTAAGGATATCCCCGTTTCCACAAGCCTTTCGCTTCTCACGGCAGAGCTTTCAAGAGAGCTTGAAGCAGAGCTTCTTCCCCCGAAAATAAGCGAACACAAAAACGGAAAAGAGCTTGTTTTTCTTCGCAAGGAAATCTATAAAATCCGCCTCGGCTCGGCATTTTCAAGCTGCGGCGGAAAGAAGCTGTGCGGAGATTATTTTGAGTGTTTCCAGACTGATTCAAAGGCATATATAATTCTCAGCGACGGCATGGGTACGGGCGGAAGGGCGGCAATAGATTCCGCAATGACGGTTGAGCTTTTTTCCCGTCTTATCAGAGCAGGAATCAGCACGGACACCGCATTGAGCATCACAAATTCTGCGCTTTCCGTCAAATCCGATGACGAATCGCTCTCCACTCTCGACGTTGCGGAAATCGACCTTTTCACGGGCAGCACAACGCTTCTTAAAGCAGGTGCCGCACCGTCATTCTATACCGTTTCAGGGAGAGTGAAAAGCGTTGAAATTCCGTCAACTCCGCTCGGAATTTTAAGCAAGGTGAAATTCAGCAGATACACTCTGCGGCTTCGTGCGGGAGATACTCTTGTCATGGTCAGCGACGGTGTTCTGGGATGCGGAAATCTTTGGGTCAAAGAAGAAATCAAGAGCTTTTCGGGCGGCCCCGATGCAAGCACATTTTCTGAAAATCTCATAGACAGCGCAAAAACAAAATGCGGCGAAAACTTTGATGACATGACCGTCATAACCGTTGTTGCGCAGGAAGTTTAGCAGGAGAGCCCTTTTCTCACAATCACATCCGCAACGCTGTCCACACATTCACGGCATAATTCTTCTGTTTCGGCTTCCGCCATAACTCTTATAACAGGCTCGGTGCCCGACTCGCGGACGAGAATCCGTCCCGATGCGCCGAGCCTTTTTTCTGCTTCTTCAACCGCCCTGCACACATCGGGGTCATTCCGTGTTGCAGATTTATCCGAGACTCTCACATTTTTCAATATCTGCGGATACATTTCAAATCCATCGGCGAGCTTGCTCAGGGGCATTTTTTTTGCCATCATTACTTCCATGATTTTGAGCGAGGTCAGGATTCCGTCGCCCGTGGTTGCATACTTTGAAAATATTATGTGACCCGATTCTTCACCGCCAAGACGGTTGTTGTTTTTCATCATATAATCATAAACATACTTATCGCCTACGGCAGTTTTTGCATAGCCGATTCCAAGCTCATCAAACGCCTTGTAAAGACCGAAATTGCTCATCACGGTTGTGACAACGGTATTATTGAGAAGCTCGCCTTTTTCCTTGAGATACTTACCGCAGATATAGAGAATATGGTCGCCCGTAAGAACATTTCCTTTTTCGTCAACGCAAAGGCATCTGTCCGCATCGCCGTCATAGGCAAATCCCGCATCAAGACCTTTTTCAACAACGAGCTTGCGCAAACCGTCGATATGGGTTGAGCCTGCATTTTTATTGATGTTCAGCCCGTCGGGGTCGGCATTGATAACATATGTCTGCGCACCGAGAGCATCAAAAACCGATTTTGCAATGTTCCATGCGCTTCCGTTGGCGCAGTCAAGACCGATTTTTTTGCCCCTGAACGAATAAATTCCGAGTGAAATCAGATAGCCGATATATCTGTTTCTGCCCGAAATATAATCAACCGTTCTGCCGATTTTATCGCCCTTTGCAAACGGAAGCTCGGGAACATTTCCGTCAATATATTCTTCAATCATATCAAGGACTTTTCCGTCGAGCTTTTCGCCTTTTCCGCCGATGATTTTAATTCCGTTGTCGCAGAAAGGATTATGGCTTGCGGATATCATGATTCCGCAGTCAAACCCGTCAATCTTTGTGATATAGGCAACCGACGGAGTTGTTGTGACATGGAGCATATAAGCATCTGCACCCGAAGCGGTAAGACCTGCAATGAGAGCATACTCAAACATATAACCCGATCTTCTTGTGTCCTTGCCGATAACAATTTTTGAGTTTTCGCCGTAAAATCTGCCGAGAAATCTGCCGATTTTGTAAGCATGGTCGGCGGTAAGATCAATATTTGCTTCACCCCTGAAGCCGTCAGTTCCGAAATATCTGCCCATAAAATCACTCCTTATTCACAATAACTCCGCCCGATTTGAATATGCTGTTTTCGGGGATTACACCCCTGACAGACGAGAGCGGATAGATGTTTGTGTTTCTGCCGATGACCGTTCCGGGATTGAGAACACTCCCGCAACCGATTTCAACGCTGTCACCGATAATTGCACCGAATTTTTTGAGTCCCGTTCCGATTTTTTCAGAGCCGTTTTTCACCGAAACGAGTGTTTTATCGCTCTTCACATTTGAGGTTATCGCACCTGCACCGAGATGGGATTTAAAGCCGAGAATACTGTCGCCGACATAGTTATAGTGGGGCACCTGAACATTGTCGAAAAGAATAACATTTTTAAGCTCCGTTGAATTGCCGACAACACAGTTTTCGCCGATGAGAGCCGAGCCTCTGATAAATGCACAGTGGCGGATTTCGGCGTTTTTGCCGATAATACACGGACCTGCAATGTAAGCGGTGGGTGAAACAACGGCGGTTTTGTGAATAAAAATATTCTCTCCGCAAAGCAGATATTCACTCATGTCAAGAGTTTTGCCGAGGGAAATTATAAAACCCTTTATCCCCGAAAGCGACTGCCACGGAAATTCATGTTTTGCAAGATATTCTCCTGCAAGAGTGTGTGATAAATCAAAGAGTTCTTTA
>JAZRJH010000175.1:0-3510 GCA_045645685.1 Acutalibacteraceae bacterium | reverse complement strand
CTTATGAATTGACTTTTAATGATTTTAACACTTAATATATGTTATTTCAAGCAAATTTAAAAAATTATAAAATTAAAAGATTGAAAATAGGATTAAGATATTGTAATATTTAACTGAAGAAATAAAAAGGAGAAATAAATTATGAAAAACGTTTGCGTAATCACAGGCGGCGGTAGCGGAATGGGTCTTGCTGCAGCAAAATTTATGCCAAAAGAAAAAATCATCGTTATCTCAGGCAGAACAGTTGCAAAGCTTGAAAATGCGGTTAATGAGCTTAAAGCTCTCGGCTACGAAGCATACGCTTTTGCTTGCGACACATCAGACCGTGAAAGCGTTAAGAAACTGGCTGAATATGCCGCTTCTCTCGGTGAAATCAAGAATGTTATCAATGCCGCAGGTATTTCACCCGCAATGGGCAGTGCAGGCGATCAGGAAAAGATTCTTCGCATCAACGCCCTCGGCACAGTTTACGTTAATCAGGAATTTTCAAAGAAGATGAACGCAGGCAGCGTTATCTGCGATATCTCATCAAACTCTGCTTACTCTCTCCCCTCGTTTATTCTCCCCAAAAAAGCTTATCCTCTTGCCGAAACAGATGAAGCGGCTTTCCTTGCAAAACTCATCAAAAGAGCAAATATGGCTAAAACAGATTATGAAAAGAACGGTTTTGCCTACGGTCTTTCAAAGAATTTTGTTTGCTGGTATGCAGCAAAGAGTGCATTTGATCTCGGTCCGAAGGGCATCAGAGTTGTATCTCTCAGCCCCGGTCTTATTGCAACAGATATGGGCAAGATGGAAGAAGAACACGGCGGTTTCCTTATCAAATTATCCTGTGAAGAGCGTATGGGTAAACCCGAAGAACTCGGTTATGCAATCGCAACTGTAGCTGACGCACGCAACGGCTACCTTGCAGGCGTTGATATTCTTTGTGACGGTGGCAGCACAAGAGGTCAGAAGGAATTCAAAAAGAAGAAATAATTGTTTTTTATCCTAAAACAAAATATTTTGATTTATCAAAAACACACAAAAGCAACAGCCTGAAAACTGTTGCTTTTTCTTTGTTTGAATATTATAATCAAATCAACAAATAAGAATTTATCAAACAAAACTATAATTTTTAAAGTGAGATTATTATTATGAAAGACAAAAATTACTTTCTGAGCAAAGCTCAGGAAAATTATCCTGAACTTAATTTTACCGTTCTCACTCCCGACATAACCGAATTCAATGCGAAAAGCGGTGACAGCATTCTTCTCGACCTTGGCGAGCACGCGGTGGGGCATTTTTCATTCGCTTTTGATAAGGTTGATGTCTTTGTTGATGCTCCCGTTCGATTGATTATCAAGTTCGGCGAAGATATGAGAGAAATCAATGATGATTTTTCTAAATATATGGGTGTACTTTCAAAAACGTGGTTGCAGGAGGAAATAATCAATCTCGATTTTCCTCAGAATATAACTATGCCCCGAAGATACGCTTGCAGATACATAAAAATAACGGTAGAAAAAGCCAACAGACCTATAAGACTGTTTGATTTTTCTTTCCGTGCTTCTACAAGTGCGGACGTATCCGTTCTGAAATCTGCAGATTCAAATGATACTTTGCTGACTAAAATTGACGTTGTTTCAACCAATACTCTCAAAGAATGCATGCAGACCTTCTTTGAAGACGGTCCGAAGCGTGACCGCCGTCTTTGGATTGGCGACCTTCGTCTTGAAGCACTTACAAATTATTACACATTCAACAATCTTGAAATCGTAAAAAGATGTTTATATCTCTTTGCTGCAGGTGAATGTAATAATCTTGGATTTTTGCCGTCATTTGTTTATGAAACACCTTATTATCATTCGGGTGAAGCACATATCGCAGACTACGCACTTTTATATGTTGTTTCTGTCTGCGATTATTATGAACATACTGCAAACATCGGTGTTGTAAACGACCTTTTGCAGGTCTGCAAATCACAGCTTGACAGCTTTGAAGCAATACTTGATGAAAATATGATCGTTACAAATCAGGACGGATGGTTTGCTTTTATCGATTGGTGTCCCGGACTCGAAAAACTGACGGCTTTGCAGGGTGTATATCTTTATACTCTTGAACGTTTTTCTGAATTACTGAAAGCAATCGGTGATGAAGATTACAGGAAATATTCATCGCTTCTTTCAATAGTCCGTTCCGCTTCTGAAAAACATCTTTATAATGAAAACGTAAACGCTTTTATAAATGATCTGGATAACAGGCAGTTCAGTGTACATTCGCAGGTATGGATGATATTGGGCGGTGTAATAAACGGAGAAGAAGCCAAAAATCTTCTGATACACTGCCTTGATAATGACAACGCAAAACAACCCGTTACTCCTTATATGCGCCATTATGTCACAGAGGCTATGATAAAACTTGGTTTGGAGAATGAAGCGGTATTATATCTGAAAAGATTCTGGGGTGGTATGCTTGAACTCGGTGCCGATACATTCTGGGAAGCATATATTCCCGATGACCTTGATTTTTCACCGTACGAGGACAGAATGATAAACAGTCTCTGCCACGCGTGGAGCTGCACACCGTCATATTTCATCCGAAAATACGGGTTGTAATTTGGGGAGAGATTTTATAATGGTAAAAAAGTCACACAGAAACAGATACATTTAAAACAGAGCTTTTTCTCATAATCAACAAACCGACAAATTCCAATTTGTCGGACTCCTTCGATTTTATCGAGGGAGTTTTTCTCTTGTTTTCTCGCTTTTTGAATAAATGTGAAAATAAACTCATTAAAATTTCAAAAGACTCAACATCAAATAAAAACAGACGATATTTGCCATACCGGGCATAATTTTACTTGACTCAAACTTGATTGTTTTATGTTCGGGTCCGCAAAACCCTTGATAAATATAGGCTTTTTTACTTGACTCATAGTTGACTGGCAAAAAACAACTATTTCTATTTATCCCTATTACTATTATATTTACGCAAAAAGAGCAGTAGTTATCTACTCCTCTTTTCACATTGATAGTGAACCGTTCCTTGCTTAATAGATTATGTAGTTAAAGTTTTATAAAAACTAAATTTTTATGAATATTTTACGTTTGTAAACATATACTAATAATTTAACCATATCGATCCATAAAATTGACCCGTTATTGACAACATGGACACGGTTTGATTCCTGTTGTGCAGCAATGCTTGAGCTTGAAAAACGTTGGGATTTAAAGCCTGACGGCAGTTGAACATATCGCACAATCGCTTCCTTTTCCAGATTTTTATATTATTGTTTGCACTTTTCACGATTGTATTGCATTTTTCGGCAATTAAACAAAAAATTTAGCGTCCGATACGTTATGTGTCGGACGGTATTGTTTTGAAAGGGAGTTTTATGGGACACCTATGATGATAAAATCAAAACATCAAAACAAGAGGTGAAGAAAATGACGGAAGCCCAGAAACTTTTAACGAGATACTTGAAATGTTTGAATACTCCGATGACTTGCGGATTATTCATAGTGGGTT
>JAZRJH010000174.1:0-26432 GCA_045645685.1 Acutalibacteraceae bacterium | reverse complement strand
GATCATTACCTTGATTTTATGCGGTTAAAAAAGCCCGCACGTATCGATTATATACTGAAAAAGTATATCACACCATTTTGCCGTTGTCAACATATATAAGGATTATAATTAATATATAGGTTATTGCATTATCTGTGTGTTTATGGTAAAATGACATATATATTTTAAAGTGGGTGATTGTTTGAAAATTATCAAATCAATTCTGTTTTATTTCTGGCAGTTTACTTATGCCATCGTTCAGAATATCATCGGTCTTATCATGCTTGCGATTCAAAAATCAAAAGGCGCAGAGAGCGAATGGTATCACAACGCATTGGTCACATATATCGACAAGAAAAATTTCGGCGGCGTTTCGCTCGGAATGTTCATTTTTATCAACAAAAACAGAGACGAAGACAGACTTCATGACACAAGAATCCATGAATACGGCCACACCGTGCAGTCGCTCATTCTCGGTCCTCTCTGGCTGTTTGTTATTGCAATACCTTCGGTTATCTGGTGCAATCTCCCCTATTTTGTGAAAATGCGCAAAACAAAGGGCGTTTCATATTACAGAGCATACTGCGAAGGTTGGTCAAACGAATGCGGCGCATGGGCAACAAAAGAGCGTTTTGTTACCGACGAACTCATCAACAGAGGCAAATACGGCAAACCCATGTATCCCAACAGAAATAACCGCAAGGATATCAAAGGCAGAAAGAGGAGCAAGTAATGGAGAAAAAATATCTTAAAACAAGTGAGATTCTCTCGTTTTCTTCGTCAGCATTCGGCAGAAGCATGATTTATACACTCATGTCAACCTTCCTGCTGATTTTCTATACCGATGCAGCAAAGCTCGACCCCATTCATGCAGGCACAATCATTTTTGCCGCAAGAATTTTTGACGCTGCAAACGACCCCATCATGGGAATCATTGCCGACAGAACAAAAACAAAATTCGGCAAGCTCCGCCCCTATCTTCTTTTCTCACCTTTCCTTATCATGATTTCAACTGCCGCACTTTTCTATGTGCCCGATTTCGGCTATGCAGGAAAAGTGGCATATGCGGCTGTTACATATATCCTTTGGGGCATCTGCTTCACAATCCAGGATGTTCCTTTCTGGGGACTGAGCGCAGTTGTTACTCCGCTTGAAAACGAAAGAAACCGTTTCATTTCAACTGCAAGAATTTTTGCAACAATCGGCGGCATTGTGCCCACACTTCTTGTACCGATTCTCCGCAACAGCATCGGCATCACAAAGGGATATTTTGTCAGCGGTCTTATCTTCGGCATTTTCGGTTCGATGATTTCTCTGCTTGCATTCTTCGGCACAAAAGAAAGAGTTGAACAGCCCGCAAAAGAAAAAGTAAGCGTTGGCGAAGTTGTTTCCGCTTATGCCAAAAACAAGCCGTTGCTTCTTCTCATCGTTGCAAGTATTCTCGGCTCTGCAATGCTCATGGCACAGACATCGGGCAGCTACCTTGCCACTTATCTTATCAAGGATTCGGGAATCATTCCCAAAGGCACCGTTCAGACAGCAATGACAGTTGCAATCGGCGCAGGCATGATGATTGCGATGGTGCTCATGCCCGTTCTTCGCAAAAAACTTTCGCTCAAAGCGATTTATATCGGCTCTGCGGTTTTCGGAGCTGTTATCCACGGAATTATTTATCTTGCAGGATATCAGAATTTCTATCTCTTGCTTGCACTTCTTGCAGTTGCAGGTCTTCCGCTCGGAATTTTCAACGTTATCACCTATGCAATGGTTGCTGACAGCGTTGATTATCTTGAATGGAAAACAGGCAGACGCTCCGAAGGCATCTGCTTTGCATCGCAGACTTTCATCAGCAAGCTCACCGCAGGAATTTCAACACTCATCACCAGCTTTGTTCTCAAAGCCGTAGCTTTCCGTGAACCCGAAGAAGTTCTCGATGCTGCTACGGGTCTTATAAAAGATGTTCCCGTTGAACAAACAGAAACCGTTCTCAGCGGTATGTTCTTCATGGTTACCGTTATCCCGATGATAAGTCTTGCACTCTGTGCAATACCCATGATTTTCAACGATTTCAGCGGAAACAAAAAGAAAAAAATCCTGAACGAACTTCAGGAGCGCAGGGAGAATTCAAATGTCAATGCAGAATGATTTTGACGCTTTTTCGCAGGGCGTTGAGCTCGGAGGTCTGAGAAGCACAACTCAGATAAAGCTCCTTATAAACTATGTTGTTGCCAACATAAAAGAGCCGGTCAATCTCAACATAATCATCGAAGCTCTTCAGCTTCACGGTCTTGCAAACTATTTTGAGGTTACTCAGGCAATCGATAATCTTATCGAAAACGGCAATCTTTCCGAAAGCGAAGGAATGCTGTATATCACTCCGAAGGGTGTTCTTTCCGTTGGCGAGCTTTCGGACGAACTCCCCAATTCAGTCAAGGAAACTGCTCTTGCCGATGCAATGAAGCTCATTCTTCTTGAAAAGCGTGAGAGCGAAAACACAGTTGACATCCGCAAAACCGAAAACGGATATTATGTCACCTTCCGTATCATGCATAAGAACATTTCACTCATGGAACTCACAGTTTATGCGGCGGATTTTGAGCAGGCAGAACAGCTCAAGGGTAACTTCCTTAAAGACCCTGCTCACGTTTATTCCACCGTTGCGGCATCACTTTTTATTTAGGAGAAAAACTATGCTTGAACATCTCAAACAAAAAGTTTACGAAGCTAACCTTAAGCTCGTTGAATACAAACTTGTACTCTTCACATGGGGCAATGTTTCCGAAATAGACAGAGAAAGCGGTCTTGTTGTTATAAAACCTTCAGGCGTTGATTATGACAAAATGACTCCTGACGACATGGTTGTTATGAATCTCAACGGCGAAAAGGTTGAAGGCAGGCTCAATCCTTCATCAGACACTCCGACCCATCTTGAACTTTACCGACGCTTCCCTGAAATCGGCGGCGTTGCACATACTCATTCAACCTTTGCAGTTTCATTCGCCCAGGCGGCAAGCGACATCCCCTGCTACGGCACAACCCATGCTGACTTTGCATTCGGCGCCGTTCCTTGCACAAGAGACCTGACAAGAGAAGAAATCGAAGGCGAATACGAACTCAACACAGGCAAGGTTATTGCAGAAACATTTGAAAACGGCAACATCGATTACAACGCCGTGCCCGCCGTGCTTGTTCATTCGCACGGACCTTTCACATGGGGCAAAAACGGCGATCAGGCGGCAAAGAATTCCGCAATCCTTGAAGAAGTTGCAAAAATGGCATATCTGAGCAAAACTCTTGAAGCAAAACCCGCAAGCGAAGATATCCGCAAGAAACATTATTACAGAAAGCACGGTGCAGGTGCTTATTACGGTCAGAAATAATTTCTTGACACAACTCTGTTTTATGTATAAAATAGAAATATCGATTTGAAAAGGTGTGTTTTTATGGCTAAGTGTCCCAAGTGCAACCGCAAACTTCATATATGGAACATAAAAGCGGAATGTCCCGATTGCGGCGTCAACATCGCCAACTATGACTGGGAGAACCGTCTTGAACAGGATGCAATCGAAGCAGAAATCGCTTTTGCAAAACTCCGTGAAACCCTTGCCAAATTCAAATATTCTTTTATAGGAACAAAGCTGAGAATTGCAAGAATCCCCATCAGCGTTCTTCCCCTTTTCTCATTCCTTCTTCCGCTCGGAACGCTTTCGGTTGCGATTCCTTTTGTTGAAGAAAAGTTTACACTCAACGCAATCTCAATCGTCATGAATATTCTCAACTTTGATATTCTCGGAATTTTCAAAGCACCGTCTTCAACAATAATCGGCGACGGAGCACTCATGTTCATGCTTTCGCTTCTTCTTGTTGTGCTCAGCGCACTTTCGCTTCTTGTAAGCCTTGTGTTCCTTATGCTCAACTTCAAGAAGTTCAACAGTCTCGGACTTTGCATAACAAACCTTGTTGCAAGCATAATGATGTTTGCAAGCGCATATTGCTTCAACAGCCTTTCGGACATTCTCGCATCGGGCACTCTTGCAGACGCCGTAAGCTGCGCACCGTCATGGGGCGTTTTCGTCAGCGGAGCTCTTTTCCTTGCCTCGTCAATAACAAACTTCATTGTTTCAAGGCAGAAAGTTGTTCTCCCCGAAGTTGAGAAAAAAGAAGATACAGAAGAAAAATAAAATACATAAATAAAAATGCAGTCTTGCCGAAGCAAGACTGCTTTTGTTTTGTTTATCAGAAAATGCCGAGAATGGGATTGATAACATAATCATTGACAAATGAGATGATTGCATTCACAAACATCGTGGCTGTCATCAAGGGCATTTCGGAATAACCGTTTGTGCCGTAGTTATCATAGAGCCAAAGGCTGAGATCCTTGAAGAATGTTGAAGGTTCTTCTTCAACCTTGGCTTCTCTTACGCCAATCTTAACAAGGATATTGACAAGTCTGTCTTCAACTTCCTTCTGCTGACCGTCATAGCTCGCTGTGCTGTTCACAAAAGCTTCTGCATCTGCAATAGCCGCTGCAAGCTCTGCCTTATCTTCTTCGCTGAGAGCTGAAGTATCAACCGCCTTTGCCTGGGGAATATATGTGTTCTTAAGACCGCGGGGATCTCTTCTGCCGTTGAACTGGGGATAATCGGGAGTTGAGTAAACATCCTTGATATCTTCAGAAGCAAGAAGCTCTGTTGCAAGTGAAATAATAGCATCGTTTCTTGCGGTCTGTTCGTGACCCTGACCGTCAAAATAGAATGTGTGGTCGGGAAGAAGACCGGTTGAAGCATCAACAACATTATCGGGTGAAACATGATTGTGTGAGGGGTCAGAGCAGTTGGGGCTTGTGTTCTTCTGCTGATAACCTTCGCCGAGTGTTTCGCCTACGATTGCACTTTCAACGCCGATTGCGGTTGATGAAAGCTGGATAATGCCGTCAGCATTATCGTCATTCCACGAATTACCGATGAGATACATTGCTACGTCATAGTCAACGATATCAAAAACTTCAACGCCGTTATCAACGAGTCTCTGGATGTTTGCATCGGAATTGAGCTGTGCCTGATAGAACTTATCGGTCTGTGCCTTTATGGCAGGCTTTGAGCCGAGAAGCATTTCTGAAGCCTTGGGATAGTATTCCTTCGGGCAAAGACCCCAGAGCATTGTGACATTTGAAGCAACGTCTTCAACAAGGCAGTTTGCAACGTTTTTGAGAACGCCTGAAAGAACTTCGTCGGGAAGAATTCTTGCGATAACTTCAATCATTCTTGCATCTTCTTCATCCATAAGAGCTTCAAGGAAGCCGTTATAAAGGAATTCTGTGTCAAAAAATGCAAAGTTCTTTGTGAAAAGGTCGCCTACGATTGTTGAACCGTTGAGAGCAGGAACGATATAAACAACTCTGTTAAGATCGTTCACAACATCGGGGAAATATTCAAAAAGACCGTTTGCAACCGAACCGCCCATGCTGATGGGAACGATGTTGACTTTGTCATGACCCGTTTCAGCCTTGACCATCTGAATGAAGTCATAGAGTTCGCAAACGATATCATAGTTATTGCCGAATGAGTTATATGCGAAATAGTAGAGATGGTCTTCGCCTGCGATTTCAGCATATGCCTGAAGCGGAATGTTATTATAAATCTGCTTCTTTTCGTATTCGCTGCATTCTGCAACGGAATAAGGATATTTTTCAACTTCAATATTACCTGTGTTCTTGCCTGTGTTGGGGTCGCAATTATTAACGGCAAAAGCATCCATAACAACATCGCAAAGAGCGTCCGAAAGGAACACATCTCTCTGTGTCATGAGAGTGAGAAGAGCGGGTGCAAGAACTTTTGCAACGATTGAACCGATATTGAAAGTTGCAGGGAAGCAGCTTACTCTGTTGCCTTCGTCATCGAGAAGATAGTTGCCGTCATCATCAAGCGCCCACACATTGGACTGACCGATACCGGGAACAACGATTGAAGGGCATCTTTCGCAGTTGCCGCCGCAGTCTGCTTTAACAGCTGCCGAAGCGGTGAGCGAAAACATTGAGAATGCGATTGCAAAAACAAGAATAACGGAAATCAATTTTTTCATATTTACAATCCCTTTCATAAATAATTAACGGGAATAATCAAGGATGATTATTCCCGTCAGTCATAATTATTATTTTACAAGACCGCCGAAAATAAGGTCAACAATTGCTCTAAAAGGAGAGAGAATTCTGTCAACAAGGCTGCCGCCGCCAAGAAGGAAGAGCGAACCCTTGCTCATTGCTTCCAAAGCACCTTCAAGGACGGGATCGAGTGCTGATGCTTCTTCTTCAATGTTTTCATAGCCTTCTGCGCCTACCTTGTGAAGAATAGCGTTGAGTCTGTCTTCTGAAGCTTCAACCTTCTTCTGGTCACAGATTGTTGAAGCAATGACAGCTTCGCCTTCTTCGATAGCTGCAAGAAGCTCTGCTTTATCTTCTGCTGTGAGAGTCATTTCGCCTGCTGCTTCTTTTTCAAGAACTGTATATGCATCGGGAAGTCTCCAGCGACGGATATATTTTGTTGTGCATGAACCGTTGAACTGGGGATATTTTTCGGGATTGTCATTAACATCCTTTACTTCACCGAGAATGATTGCCTTTGCAAGGTTGAGAACGATGTCATTGTTGCCGACTTCGTGATGCTGTTCAAGGAAAATCCATGTGTTTTCGGGAAGGATTGATGTTGAAACGTCAACCATATTATCAGGTGAAACGTGGTTATGAGTGGGATCTGTGCAATATGATTTTGCATTGTTTTCGATGTCGCTGAGAGTCTTGTCACCGGGTGCGCCTGTTGCACCGAGAGTTGTTGATGAAAGGTTGATGATACCGTCGGAGTTCACCTTGTCAGCGGAAGCAACAATGCCGAAATATGCATACATCTGCTCGCCGAAGTCGAGATTTGCGCCTGAGATTGAGTCAACACGAACGCCGTCTTCAACTGCTGCGAGAATGTTGTCGTTAAGGTTGAGTCTTGCCTGCTGGAAAGCATCTGTTCTTGCCTTGAGAACAGGCTTGTCTGTGAGATATCTTGCAGCAAGTTCTTCATATCTGTATGAAGGAATCATTGCCCAGAACTGGGGGCAGTTGATCATCATTGTGTCAAGAATACCGCTCATTGCACCTGAAAGAAGTGCATTGATACCTGAACGGGGGAAGATATGGAGAAGAGTGTTGATAAGATAGCCGAGAGTGGGTGTGCCGTTTGATTCAACGAAGATGCTTGCGATGAAATCATGATAAAGATATTCATCGGAAAGATTCCATTCTCTTGCATAGAAGTCTGCAACGATGTCTGTACCGTTAAGGCAAGCAACAGCGTTAACAATCTGATCAACATCTTCATGACCGTACTGCTCAAGATAAGCTGCGAGGATTGTGCCGCCAAGGCTTACGGGGAGAAGAGTAACCTTATCGTGACCTGTCTGTTCCTTAACCATGTCGATATATTCGTCAAGGTCATCAGCGGAATCCATGGGGTCGCCTACAAGGTTGAATGTGAAGAAATAAACGTGATCCTTGCCGATTTCGTCAACAAGGGGTTCCATGGGAACCATTCTGTAAGTCCAGTCAAGTTCATCTTCAGTCATGTATTCAAGTGAATGATTCCATCTCTGAGTCTGAAGGTTTTCGATGTGGTTACCTTCGTCATCGCACTTCTGAATTGAAAAAAGTTCGCAAACGAGATCATAAGCAACCTTATCAAGACCTACATTGTGCTGAAGAGTGAGAGTTCCGAGAATGCTGAAAACAGCCTTGATGATGGGGCCTGCGGAAAGAGCGGCTGTGTTGAGAATGAGAAGAGTGCCGCCAACCTGACTGTCGCCATCCATAACGGGCTGGTCATTTTCGTCATAAAGGTATGTGGGTGAGTGATTGATGCCGGGGAGAATGATTACGGGTGAATGACCGCACTTTCCGTTGCAATCGGTTTCTGTTGCTGCAGCTGCACCTGCTGAACAAGCTGAAACAAGCATTGCTGCGCAAAGAACAAATGCAATCATTCTTTTGATTGTCTTTTTCATTTCGGGGTACACGCTCCTTATAATTAAAAGATAACTAATATTAACATATATTTTCAATAAATTCAATAATTTCTATTAAAAATAAATAAAAGTGACAAAAGATCAACTTCTGCCACTTTTCTTTTTCATATCATCAAGTACCGAATACGGTATTTTCATGTTGCCGAGACCCGTACCGATGGAAATATGCGGTTTCATCTTTGCGTGAAAATCCGTGCCGCCCGAAATCATAAGACCGAGATTCTCTGCAATCGACTGATATTTCGCCTGCATTTCGGGAGTGTAGTCGGTATAATATCCTTCAAGTCCGCAAAGACCGTAGCCTTTAAGTTCTTTAAGAAAATCAACAAGCTCATCATCGGGAAGCTTTGTGAGATGAGGATGCGCAAGGAATGAAATGCCGCCGCATTTTTCAATAAGCTCAATGGCATCCTTCGCGCTGAGCCTTTGCTTTTCGCAATAAGCGTATTTGCCGACGGACATATATTTATCAAAGCCTTCTTTAACGCTTGAGATATAGCCTTTTTCCATCATAACTCTTGCAAAATGCGCTCTGCCCACAAAATTATTCGGTGCAAGTGCACGCACTTCTTCAATTGTTATGTCAAATCCGAGCTCGTTGAGTCTTTGAACGGTCACATAATTTCTTTCAATTCTCAGATCCACAACTTCCTTGAGCGTTTGTAACAAATCGGGGTTTTCAATATCGATGAAATATCCGAGAATATGAGTTTCCGTTTTTGAAAGAACAGAAAATTCAATTGCAGGAACAACTTCAACACCGAGCTTTTTGCCCGTTTCGATTGCTTCACGAACACCGTCAACCGTGTCGTGGTCGGAAAGCGCAATTGCTGAAAGACCTGCTCTTTTTGCTTCTTCAACAACTTCAGACGGTGTCATTGAACCGTCGGATTTGAGAGAATGTGTGTGTAAATCAATATATTTTTCCATAACAGCCTCAATCAACATCCGCAAAAAATTCATCGGTTTTTTCTGCCTTGTATCTGCCGTTGCTCACATCAATGAGATTTGCATTGAACGAATCAACAAGATCAAGCGGAAGTCTGAAAATAAGAGTTACATTATCTTCAAAAATTGTATCTTCAATGATTCCCCCTGCTTCAGGTACAAGAGAAGTCATCTTGCCGTAGAAATAATAATCGCAGGTAACCCTGAGCCTTGCGCACATCGCCCTTGTGACTATACCGCCTGCCGCAACGGCAATTGAAGCGGCATGGCAATAAGCTCTCACAAGGCCGCCGGCGCCAAGCATGATTCCGCCGAAATAACGGGTAACGACAACCGCACAATCGGTAACGCCTGATTTTTCAAGCACATCAAGAACGGGAATTCCTGCCGTGCCCTGCGGCTCTCCGTCATCGGAATATCTCTTGATTCCGCTTTCACGAAGGATATAGGCATAAACATTATGGGTTGCATCCCAATGCTTTTTGCTCACCCTTGCGATAAAATCAAGAGCCTCCTCCTGAGTTGTGACGGGCATGATATGACCGATAAAACGGGATTTCTTGACGATATATTCATCCTGCGAAGCGGTTTTTATTGTTTTATAGCTTGCAGCCATTAAATATTTCCTCCCCAAGCAAACAAAAATAAGAACGGATGCACGGATTTATGAGATGGATTTTCGTTTTTTGTTTGCATAAAAGCAAAGCGGCGCATAAATGCACCGCTCATTTTGCTTATTATTTGTTGTTAAGATTGAAACGCTTGTTGAAGCGATCAACACGTCCGCCTGTGTCAACAAGCTTCTGCTTGCCGGTGAAGAACGCATGGCATTTTGAGCAGATATCAACGCGAAGGTTTTCTTTTGTTGAACCTGTTGTGATAACTTCACCGCATGCGCAACGGATCTCAGTCTGTTCGTACTTGGGATGGAGTCCTTCCTTCATTAAGTGTCACCTCTTTCGGTATATCTATAAACATAACGAATGGATTTTATCACATATAATGATAAAATGCAAGCCTTTTTTAAAAATTTTTTCATCACAGACACATTTCGATGCTTTTTCCGAGCCTGAATGAGTAAATAACCGTTTCCTTCACGGGGATATCAAGCACTTCGGAAAGGCAACGGCAATAAACTCCGAGCTGATCTTTATATTTTTCAACAAGCTCTTCGCCGCTCTGCGCTCTGTCGGTTTTGAAGTCAACGATAACAAGCGAGCCATTTTCAACAAATGCACAGTCAACAACGCCTTCAACAACCACATTTTCATTCGCCGCTTCATTCTCGGGAATATCGGGCTGAATTTCTCTCAAGGGAATGCAGGCTGTGAAAGCATATTCCTTATAAATCTTTTCGGCTGAAAGAATTCTTTTTGCAAGGCTGCCCGAGAAGAATTCCGCAATCGCTTTTTTGTCAACAACGGATGCTTCCGTTTCCGTGAGCATTCCGTCCCTGACAAGTCTTTCAAGCTCATCGGAAACATTCCTGCCTGCTTTTTCATAATCGGCATACTGCATAAAACGGTGAGTTGCCGTGCCGCGCTGGGCAGGGGTAAGTTTGTCTTTGCCAACGAATGACGGCTTACGGGAAGCAAAATATTCGCCGCCGATTTCTTCATCATCGAATTTTGATGCGATTCGTTTTGCAATAACACCGCCGAGCGAAGAATAGGGATAAACAAAGCTGAGTCTGTCGGAAATTTCCTTAACGGTTTCCTCATCGGCTTTCACTTCGGGAAGCTCGGGAATCGCAACTGTTTCTTCGCCGTTATCCTTGATAATCTTTGCCTTCAGGGGGATATCGCAATCAACAACTATTGATGAATCCGCCATTGCCGCATTGCGGAGCGCATGGGCATCGGGATGTCTTATAAGCGAAGCGAGAATGGCTTCCGCATAACTCGGGAATCCGATAACCTTGAATGGGTCGATGAGTTTTTCTTTTCTGATATTTGCAGCTGTTTTTGCAAGGCTCTTATTCCAATCCTTGCCCGAAGCAAGAATAACGAGCCTTTCTTTGGGTCGGGTAAGCGCAACATAAAGAATTCTGAGTTCTTCGGAGCGTTCCGCTTTCTTGATTTCGAGAACGGCGGCAATACGGGTGAGCGAATCGAGCTTTGCCTTGCCCGTGCTTGTTTTGAGACCGATTCCGCCAATGGGAGAAATGAGCAGATCATCAGCCGTTGAAAGGTTGCCGTAGAGCTTTTCGGTTGCACCGAGAAAACATACGGGAAATTCAAGACCTTTGCTCTTATGAATCGTCATGATTTTGACACAATCCGCATTTTCGGAGCCCGATGACGATGAACGGATATCGTTTCCGCTTTTTGCAACGGAATCAAGGTGGCGGAGAAATCCCGAAACGCCCTTTCTGCCCGTGCTTTCATATCGGTTTGCAAGGTCGATAAAACTGTTGATATTTGCACGGCGCTTTGAACTGTCTTTCATTGCACCGACTATCGCACCGTAGCCCGTTTCTTCAATGAGCCTTCTTACAAGCTCTCCTGCACTCACCGTGCAGGCAACAAGGCGCATATCCCTTATTTTTTCAAGGAAGAGCGCAGCTTTGAGATTGCCTTTTTCTGCGGAATTCACAACGCAATGATACACCGAGCATTTTTTGTTTTCCGCTCTCATCATTGCAAGGTCGTCGGGTGTGAAGCCAAAAACGGGAGAAAGCATAACTGCGGTGAGCGGTATATCATCAACGGGGTTATCAATGATTTTGAGAAGCGAAGCGAGAAACATTATTTCGGGCGAATCAAGGAAGCTGTCTTCCGTTTCGCAGCTGAAAGGTATTCCTCTCGCCGTTAATTCATCCGTAAATTCTTTTGATGAGCGCTTGACGGAACGAAGAAGAATGCAGAAATCTTTATATTTTGCCTTTCTCTGCACACCGCCGTCGGTGAATGTTGTGCCGTCGGTCATCGTTTTTTCAATATAATCGGCAATATATCTTGCCTGAGCCGAGCGGAAATTCTCTCTTTCGGTTTCGATAAGGCATATTTCCGTGTCTGCACCCGTTCTTTCGGGATAAGAAGCAGCGGCTTCGAGATGCTCTTTTTCGTCATAGTCAAGACCGCCTGCATCCCTGCTCATGAGCGAAGAGAAAATGAAGTTGACAATATCCGTAACTCCCTTTCTGCTTCGGAAATTCTTGCCGAGAGTTACTCTTGCGGGGTAGTTGCCGTCTTCATATTCGGAGAGACCGTCACGGCGTGCAAGGAAGATTTCGGGCATCGCCTGTCTGAAACGGTAGATGCTCTGCTTGACATCACCAACCATAAAAAGGTTGTTTTCATCTTTTGAAAGAGCCGAGAAAATCATATCCTGAGCTTCGTTGACATCCTGATATTCGTCAACAAGAATTTCGGCATAGTTTTCCGCAAGAGAAAGAGCGAGCGGAGATTTTTTGTATCCGCCGTCAACGGGCTCAACAAGAAGCTTCAATGCAAGATGGAGAGTGTCGGAAAAATCCGCGCCGTTTTCCTGCAGCTTGAGTTTTGTGAATTCTTCGCCGAATTTAAGTACGGCAGAGATAAGCTCGTTGATTGCAGGAGCAAGATATTCTATATCTTTTTTATGTTCATCCGATGAAACAAAATATTTCGGAGCAAATTCAAGCACCTGCTTTCTGTAAGCAGAGCGTGTATTCTTGCAGATATCCTTTGCAGGGCTTTCGTATCCCCTGGGAGCAAGTGCCATTTTAACAAACGGAACGCCCGAAAAAGACTCAACTATTCCGTCCCATTTTTCGGTTGAGATTTTATCGAGAAGATTGTTGAGAATAACAAGGTCATCTTCAAAAACGGGTCGGTATTTTACCGCAAGGTCGGGTTCATCGGCAAGAAGCGACAAACAATGCTCCGCATCGGCAATGCATGAACAAACAAACTGTATTGCATGGTTTATGATTGTTTTTCCCCACGGACTTTCTTCAATTTCCGACGGATTATTGAATTCATCCGCAAGAGATCTGAGCCAGAGTTCGGGGAACGGATATGCACGGGATAGAGAATAGAGCTTAAGAATTGCGGAGATAAGTTTATTATCATCACGGGTGTCGCTGATTAATTCCGTGAGCTTCATGAAGTTCTCGCTTTGTTCTTTGTAGAGAGAATCTGCAACCGCCGATACCGCCTGCGAGCGAAGAACAGCAAGCTTTCCTTCATCAAGAAGGCTGAAATCGGGCGAAATTCCGAGAACATGGAAATTCTCTCTGACAAGTCCGATACAGAACGAGTCAATTGTGCAGATATTGGCGCAAGGAAGCATGAGCTGCTGACGGCGCAGACGCTTATCCGAAGGATTGAGAGCAATCTGCTTTCCGATAGCAGCATGGATTTTTTCCTTCATCTGCGCCGCCGCCGCTTTTGTGAAGGTTACAATCAGCAGATTTTCAACTCCGCACGGATTTTCCGCATCACAGATTCTGCGGATAACTCTTTCAACAAGAACGGCTGTTTTGCCCGATCCTGCCGCAGCGCTTACGAGCAAAGTGCCTTTTCTGGCATCAATCGCTTTCTTCTGATCCGTTGTCCATTCCATCTGCTTCATCTCCCTTCTCTAAATTTTCAAGCACGGTCTGCAGATCGTCATCAAGAAGAACTCTCTGCGGAATGTTTTCTTCATAGGAACAAACCGATTTGTAATCGCAATAGTCACAAACGGACTTATAGCTGTCGCCGTAAGAAGGCACGGCATCGATTCTTCCCGAATGAAGAGCATCTGCCATTTCAACAAGAATTGCATCTGCCTTTTCTTTGAGTTTTTCGAGCTGCGAAAGTCCGATGAGCGAACCCACGAACTGACCGCCCTTGTATCTGACGGGGATATATGTTCCGCTTTCGGTGGAATCCATTGCTTTGATAACTTCCGAATTATCAAGAACAATGCCCGTCATGGTGCATTTTTTCTGCCTTTCGGCTTCGATTTCTTCGTCGGTTGAATTCCTTGCAACGGAAACAAGCGGAGAATTTGCAGGATAATAAAGCACGCCTGCAGGTGTGAATTCACCGAATTTTTTCTTTCCGTTTTCCCAGAGAGTGAACAGATAAATAAGCATCTGCATATTCAGACCCTGAACAACATCGCTCAGGCGGAAATCCTTGCCTGATGATTTGTAGTCAACGATTCTCACATATTTTTTGCCGTCGATAACCGCTTCGTCAACTCTGTCAATTGCGCCCGAAATAACAATTTTGCCGTTTTCGGTTTTCACTTCATAAGCAGGAATTTCACCGTCATTGCCGATTTTAAGTTCGAATGCGGCGGGCGTGAAACTGCTCTGCGAAAGCTCTTTGATGAGTCTTTGAGCAACGTCACAGACGGAATAAATGAGTTTGTTGAAAAGATAAATGAATCTTTCGCTTCTGTTTTCGCCGTCGAGCTTTGTGTTAAGATATTCGGTCAGAAGCGGTCTGATATATCCGAGAATATCGTTGAATGTCATTGAGATAAGTGTGTCTCTGTCAAAATCATTAAGAAGATTTTCAAGGGCATGATGTATGACATTGCCCCTTTGCATGGGGTCAAGCTCCGCAACCTTTCTCGGCATCGCTTTAAGACCGTAACGGCAGAAATAAGAAAACGGGCATTTATGGAAGCTCTCCACTCTTGATGCCGACATATACATATTTTTGCCAAAGAGCGCATCTGCAACATCGGGATTTTCTATTCTGAATTCACGGTTTCCCGATGCTCTGTCAAGAGCGGATATTCTGCCCGAATATTCACCGTCATTCCCGAAATATTCACAAAGAGAAGCATAGAGTGTGTTTCTCTCGGTCATGTTTTTTGCAAGTTGTTCGAATGCAAGCTCTTTTCCTTCAACAAAATACAAACCGTTTTCTTCTTCGACGATAATTTCCTTGCATTCGGGGAAAAGATTCTTGATTTTTACATAAAGTTCAGAAGGATTGAGCTGCTCACCCTTTACATTTCTTTCGGGGCAGCAGACATAAATTTTATCGGAGGCGCAGCAAAAAGCATTGTAAGCAATCAGCTTTTCTTCCGCAAGTTTGTATTCACCGAAATCGGAAAGCTCAATTCCCAGCTCACTCATCTTGCGGCGGTCTTTGTCGGTCAGAGCCGAGCCTGATGACGGAATTGCAGGAAAAACACCATTGTTTGCTCCTGCAATGAAAACGATTTTCGGCGCAACGGTGCGGATTCTGTCTGCAGAGCCGATTGTGATTTCGTCAAGACCCTGCGGAAGCGAGCCGACAGTCTGTGCGCCGAGCATAAGCTCAAACATATCCGCAAATTCCTTGGCGGTCACATATCTGCCCCTTGCGAGAGTTTCGATGCCTTCAAGCATATCGATAACAACATCCCAGAGTCTTTCAAGCTCAAGAGCAAGACCTGTTTCACCTTTCTGCGCAAGATTTTTTGCGAGCGTGCGGATATTCTGCGCCGCATCGATTTTTTCAAGAAAATCAAACACAGCAGCAGCCGCTTCTTCGCCCTTTGAATCTGAAAGCTTTTCTTTAAGCTCATAAAGGGGCGCAACTATTCTTTTTCTTATCGAATTGAGTTTTTCAAGCTCTGCAAGGTCTTCTTCACCTGCTTTTTCGCCGAAACCTGCAGGATTCTGTGTCCATTCACGAATCCATTGAGAACCGTTCACGCTCCAGAGATAGGTATAGTTTTCAACTGCAGAAATTTCTTCGGTTGTGAATCCCGAAAGACCCGTTTTGAGATAGCGCATGAGAGATTCCGTGGAAAATCCGTTGGAAGCAATATCAATCGCACTTTCAACAAGCGCAACAACGGGCGAAACATCAACGGGCTGGCGGCTGTCTTCGAAAACGGGCAGACCGCATTTTTTCAGCGCACTGCGAAGCGGTGACTCGTAGGATGTGCCGTCGCGGGCAATAACCGCAATATCCCTGCATCTGTAGCCGTTTTCACGGATAAGTTTCTTTGCCGTACAGGCAATGAATTCGCATTCGGAATAAATATCCGATGCTTTGCAAAGGGTAATATTATCGCATTTCTCCTCATAGACATTCGGAGTGAGTGAGAAAAGCTCTTTTTCAAGCGCCGCAAGTTCGGGAGATGAAAATCTCTTGAAAACGGGCGGAAAATTATTGAACTTGCTTCTCATTGAAAGATACTGCGGCTTTGCAACGGGAGCACCGTTTCTCTTTGCAATGTCGATAAGTTTGCGTGCAGTTCTTTTTGTGTGGGCAAACAAATCTGTTTCGTCATCCATATTATCAAGATTATCCGTGCACAAGGTGACATAAACCGCCTGTGATTTTGAAAGCATTCGCTCGATGATTTTGTATTCCTGCGCAGTAAATCCCCTGAAAGCATCAATAAACACAAGTCGGTTTTTGAAATAATCGCAATCGGGCAGAATGTCATAAAGCTCTGTCAGAAGGTCATCGGGATTGAAATAGCTGCCTTCGGTCATGGCATCATATGCATCAAGCACGGTTGTTATATCTCCGAGCTTCATTTTGAGAAGACCGTCTTCCGACTGCGCAAGCGCAAAGCGCACCGCATCCGACGAAACGGCGCTCTGCTTGAATTCGGCAGAAAGGGTCACAAATTCCGAAATAACCGACTTTGACGAAGTGTGCTTGCCGTAAAGAGCAAGTTTATCCTTGACGCTTTCGAGCGCCATTGACATGAGCACAGCCCTTGACGGGTCATCAAGACGCCTTCTTTCGTGCAGAGCAGGTCTGCCCACAAGTTTTTCGCCAAGACTTGTGAAGCTCATAACATCAATATCCGCCATTGCTTTTGTGCCGATTTTTTCAAGCATGATTTTTTCCGCCATGAACGAAAACTGTTCGGGCACAATAAGGGTTATCTTTTTGTGTCCCCCTGCGGAAAACTGTTTTATCAGATTCATTATATGCGTGGTTTTTCCGCCGCCCGTTGCGGCAAGAATAAGATAAAGCATAATGATACCTCTTTTTCGTATGAATATAATTATTATATCATACAGGTGTCCGTTTGTCAGTACTTTTGCAAAGCGGTTGACATAATTTTTTTGATATGATATTATAAAGGCACTATTTTTAATTCTGAAAGGAGTAAATCCAAAATGGATGACCCCTCCCCTGCGATTCAGTTAGCGGCAGCCGCAGCTGAAATTTCAACCGACCCCCTTTCTATCGTGCTCAAAGTACTGCTTCTTTTTGTGCTTATCATCATCAACGCGTTTTTCGCAATGAGCGAAATTGCAATCATTTCGCTTAACGACACAAAGATGCAGCGCCTTGCCGAAGAGGGCGACAAAAAAGCAAAACAGATTGTGAAGCTCACGGAAAATTCGAGCAGATTTCTTTCCACCATTCAGATTGGCGTAACTCTTGCCGGATTCCTTACTTCGGCTTCTGCATCACAGAACTTTGCCGATATGCTCACAAACGCTCTTGCAAAAACAGCGGTTGCAGATGTGATTCCTCTCGGAATCATCAACGGTGCATCAATCGTTGTTATCACAATTATCACATCATATTTCTCGCTTGTTCTCGGTGAACTCGCACCCAAAAGAATCGGTATGCAGATTCCCGAAAAGGTTTCATACAAGGTTGTGGGAATTCTCACTTTCATCGCATCCGCAATGAAGCCGTTCGTCAAGGTGCTTTCTCTTTCAACAAATGCGGTTGTCCGTCTTTTCGGATTCGACCCCAATGCAGATGAAGAAGAAGTGACCGAAGAAGAAATCAGAATGATGGTTGATGTCGGCGGCGAAAAAGGCGTTATCGAAGACACTCAGAAAGAAATGATTGACAATATCTTCGAGTTTGACGACCTTGATGCAGGCGATATCATGACCCACAGAACAGAAATGACCGCAATCGAAGTGACCCGTTCACTCGAAGAAGTTGCGGAGCTTGCAATAGAAAACGGCTATTCCAGAATCCCCGTTTATGAAGATGACCCCGACAGCATCGTGGGCGTTCTCTATGCAAAGGATTTGCTGAAATATGTCGGACACAACATCCCTTCGGATTTAACAATCGCACAGGTTATGCGAAAGGCTCTCTATGTGCCCGAAACACAGTCGTGCGGAGATTTATTTGAAGCGATGAACAAGAGCAGAACCCAATTCGCCGTTGTTGTTGACGAATACGGCGGAACGGCAGGTATTGTTACTCTTGAAGACGTTCTTGAATCCATTGTCGGCAATATTCAGGATGAATATGACGATGAAGAAGAAGAAATCAAGCAGATTAATGACACAACCTTCACCGTTGACGGAACAACCGACCTTGACGAAGTCAATGAACTCGTCGGCGTTGAGCTTCCCGAAGGTGACTATGACACACTCGGCGGATTTGTTATCAGCCTTCTCGGATATCTCCCTGAAAAGGTGACCGATGAGCCGATTGTTGCCGAATACGAAAATCTTCGTTTCACCGTTCTTGCAATTGAAGAACGCCGCATGGATGAAATCAAGGTTGAAATTCTTCCGAAATCCGAACCCGAAACCGAAGAAGACGAATAAAAATCAAGGCTTGCACAAATGTGCAAGCCTTTTTCTTTTCTTGTTATATTGTCGCTTCGGCAAAACCGATGCATTCTCTGCCTTTTATCATATCCGATGTGTCTCTCGCATTGAAATAGAGGCGGAGCTTGCTGCCGTGTTTCACAAGGTGGCTTGCATAAACAAACTGCTTCATCCAATCCTTGCCGTGAATTTCGGCAGGCTCAACGAGTACCTTTGCAAAATCAAACGATTTTCCGTCTGCCGAAGTGAGCAGAATAATCGCAGAATGACTCTTTCCGTCACGCTCATATATTCCGTTCTGAATTCCGATATATCCGTCTGAAAGCTTATAGACCTTAAGGCATCCGCTGCAGAGATTCAGATAAGGGTCGCTTTTGTCGGGCGAAATTATCGGCTTTTTGTTTGAAACATAGCCGCTTGCAATTTCTTTGCTTTCCGCAAAATTTATATAAGTCGGCTCACAGAATCCGCAATCGTCGATGAATGTCATTCCGCATGAATAATAGAGTCGGTTGATTCCGTTTTCACGAAGCAGAAACGGATTTGAAACCGCACTTCCCCTTCCGCTTTTTTCAAAACCGTGTGCCGATTCTATAACAGGCTCGGGTTTTGACCAATTCACAAGGTCGGTGCTTTCGCAGAAATAAATCTCCGATTTCCACTTGGCTGCATTGATAACATTCAGCGCATTGATGATGAGCGGAGCTGTTCTTTCATAGAAAAGATAATATTTTCCGTCAATAAAATTGATATTCGGGCGCATAGCTCTGCCAAGAATTTTTCTCGGCTTTCCGAACGATACACCGTCGGCACTGTCAGAGATGCAAACTCCGAATGTTGTGTGAAATACCATATGCCACTTACCGTCGTGACTGTTATCGGGAGTAAGCATTGACGGGTCGGCAACAACAATCGATGCGCCCCGCGGCTTGAGAATCGGACTGCTCTCGCTCACTGAGAAATCCGCATTCAGAATCTGTTCGCAGGTGAGACTGTTCATATCAGAGTTTTGAGAATCCGTGGCAGTTGATGAGAGCATCGAGTTTTTTGCCCTCCTTGCAAAGCGGACATTCATGTGAAGAGCAGGTGAAATATCCTGTAAGGTCATTGGGGTTGAATACGGAATTGACTGTGTAGCCGTCACATTCTTCAACAGTTGAGAAGATTGAAGAAATACCGACCACTTCGCCGCCGTAATATTTAACTGCTTCAACAGCAGCCGTTACGGTTGCACCGGTTGCAACGGAAACTGCAAGCACAAGCACGTGCTTGCCCTTGACCATGGGCACGATGTTATCTCTGAACATAAGCTGAGTGCCGTTTATGATTTCGGGAGTTACAACATAGATTGTCTGATGAGCATTGATATTCATAAGATTGCTCTTTGTGAGCTCATTTGCAAGGCAAGTGCCGATAACTTCTGTGCCGTCAAGGCAGATGATAGTATCAACAATCTTGACCTTATAGTTATAGTTTGCGCAAAGTTCCTGAGCAACAGCCTTTGCTTCCGAAAGTCTCGATTTCTGTGCGGCAACGTCAATGTAATAGTTGCTGTGAGAATGGCTTGTTGCAAAATGTCCCTGAGCAACACGCAAGAAAAGATTGTTTCTCTTTGTTTTGATTTTTGTAATGTTCGTTGTCGGCATAAAGACCCTCCTAGCCTGATTTGTAATTGTATTTTACACCGAATTAATGCATTTTGCAATAATTTTTATAAAAATAATGCAACTTTATTATGGAATATGCCATTATCAAAAAAGTCCCGCCGTTATCGACGAGACTTTTGGGGTTAAACTTCAGTTGCCTTATTCATACCTTTCACAACATTGAATCCGAATTTTACCTTTACTCTGAATTTGCTCTTATCGGTTTTTTCGGTTGAAACAACGCCGTATTTAAAAGCATTTTTCAGGATTTTTGCAGTTGCCTTGTTCTCGGTGAAATTCTTTGTTGCAATGGGTTTCGACCATTTTTCGCCGATAGTCTCGTAACTGTCATAAGTGAGGTCTGCAGGCGAAATATTGCCGTTGAATATATAAGCAAAGTTATCTCCGCAGCCCTTGAAATCGCCGTAAAACCACGATGCGCCGCAGTCATTGAGAGCGGTGAGCGAATAATCAAGATTCTCTTCGGAACGGATTTTACTGATTACAAACGGAACATTTCTCGCTTTGAGCTTTCTGATTGAGTTTGCGAGAGCATCGGTTTCAAAGGTTGTTCTGAAATGCGAATAAAGTCCGTAGGCAACATTATCGGAATGATATTCGTTTTCGGGCGGAAGAGTGTCGGCATCAAAGGGTGCCTGCATAATAAGAATATGTTTGTCGCCGACATTTCTTATCGCTTTATAAATTCTTCTGTAGAATTTATGGAGAGTGTCGAGTTTCTTTTCCCAATCCGCAATAAAATGCAAGGGTCTGTTGAGCAGGTCATAAGCCGCAACCGCAGGCTCGTCTTTATAGTGAGCAGCAACCTGAGTCCAGAGTCTTATAACATCGTTTCTTGCATCAAAACCGTCTTTTCCCGATGAGAAAAGAATGCTTTTGTCAGCCGCTCCGCAGGAAGAACTTCCGTTCTGAAATCCGGGTGCGGAATGAAGGTCAAAAACAACATAAACTCCGAGCTTTCTGCATTTTTCAACAAGGGAATCAAGTCTTTCAAAATCGATATCTCCCTTGCAGTTTTCCTTGCGATAAAGATATCTGTAGCGCAAAGGAATTCTCACACAGTTTGCACCGAGTTTTCTGATATATTTAAGGTCGGAAGGCGAAACGAAAGCTTCGTTATATTTGCGGCAAAGCTCCCTTGCACCGTATCTTCCGAAGCGGCTTTCAAGTGCGGCAAAAACATCATAGCTGCCTGCTTTTTCATCAAGATCGGCTTTGGCGAAATAAAACAAATCATCATTGAGATTTATTCCGCGCAGAGCAATATTCGCACCGCATTCGGAAACAAATCCGCCGTTTTCGGTATGAAGAAAATCTTCATCCGTCAGAGGTCGGGGGGCGGAAGCTTTCACAAATCCGTAAACCGCAGGAATGGTTGCCGCCGCTGCGCCCGCTGCACAGCCTGCCGCAAGAATTTTTTCGCTCTCTGTCATTCGCGGTTCCTCCTTTTGATTTTTCTGAAAATTATTATAAGAACTGTCAGCACGGCAATTCCCGATGCCGCACCGAACGAGTCGATTATGATATCCGAAATCTGAGCGGCTCTGCCCTCAACAAAAAGCTGATGTATCTCGTCTGAAACGGCATACAGAAATGACAGAAACACCGACAAAAAGGGTCTGACACTCCCGCATGATTGATAAAGCGCATTATAAATCAGCACGGAAAGACCCGCATATTCAAGAAAATGGGCGCAGGTTCGGACAAGACCGCTCCCGAATCCGAACTCCGTGACGAATATCAGACCGTCGCTCAGATTCTGCGATTCGTCGCCTTTCTGGGCGGAAAGAATAAAGATAACCCCCATGCAAAGAAGCACCGCCGCCCACGAAATTATAATCAGGCTTTTGCGAGATTTCATCAGTCATACCTCTTTGCCCCGATGAACGAAACCGTGTTTTCGGAGCCGTTGATTGTTATTCCTTCGATTTCTTCAAGGGTCACAAACTTACTTGAACGGGAACAAAGCGGATAGCAGATTCCCTGCTGAAGAATGAAGTTTTCAGCGGTGAAACATCCGCCGAGAAGCTCGCTGTCGCCCTCAACCTGAAGAAGTCGGTCAATAATCAAACCGTATTCTTCGGATTTGAATCTGAACACGCCGCCGTTTTCAAGCGAAGCGAAAAAGTCAACCGCGCTTTCATCCTCGGATTCGATTCCCGAAAGAGCAATCTGATAATCGCCCTTTGAAACCGCCTTGGATATTTCTTCTGCAGTTGCGTTTTCAATTGTAACTGCGAGACTTATACCCATTGCCTGCTGCCAGATCTGAAGCTGTCTGCGCACGGCAGAATCAAGTGATTCGGGACAAAGAACGGTCAATGTTATCTTGCTGACACCAAGCTCGGAAAGACCCGTTTCCCAAAGTGCAGATGCCTTTTCTTTATCATAGACTATTTCGGGTGTCTGTGAGCCGACTGCTGCTCTGTAATTAAGGCTTCCTGCCGTGCAGCTTCTGGGCACAAATCCCGTCATGGGCACACCGTTGATTGCTTCAAATTCAAAAAGACTTCTGTTGATTGATGTGCAGAGTGCCTTTCTGATATTTGCATTGCCGAGAGCCGAATCGGAGCAGTTGAAGATGAATCCGAAAACAGAGTTTTCATCTTCTTTTGCAACAACCGTACCTTCGGGCACAGCGCAATCGGGCGAAAGAAGAGCCGCACCGAGTGACTGAGTTTCAAGTTTGTTGACAATTTCATTGATGTCGGAATTGTAGTTGAAAATAACCGATGCAGGAACAACTTTTTCTGCATGGACATATTCATTGTTACTTCTGACGATAAGCTGGGATTCCGTATCCCATGCGGTGATATAAAACGGCCCGTTGCAAAGAATATGCTTATAGGTAAGACCGTATCTGCCGCCCATAGCATTATAAAAATCCTTGTTGCAGGGCATAAAAACGCCTTCGCTGAATCTTTCGAGCATATCTGCACAAGGCTCGCGCAGATTAACGATAAGTGTATGGTTATCGGGTGCGGAAACCCCGAGAGAATCAACACCGAGCCTGCCCGAATAAATTTCGGTTGCATTGACTATGGCAAAAAGTCGGTGTGCAAGGGGTGAGTTGATTTCGGGAGAAACAGCTCTCTGCATTGAAAAAACAAAGTCATGCGCCGTTATCGGCTCAACATCAAACCTGTTATAGAATTCTTCGCCGAATTCCTTTTTGATAACATTGGGGCATTTCCATTTTGCATCCTGACGGAGTCTGAAAGTATAGGTCAGACCGTCGGGCGAAACTTCCCAACTCTCTGCAACGCCGGGAATAATTTCGCCGTTATCGGCAACACGGACAAGACCTTCAAACACATTGTTGATAACAATCTGCGCCGCTATATCGCCTGCATACTGCGGATCAAGGGTCGACGGCGAAGCATCGAGCGCATAGGAAACAGTCCCGCCTGCTCCGTCATCCGAACACGAAGCAAGTGAGAATATCATAATTATTGCCAAAGCTAAAGAAAGAAAACGCCTCATTTGTTTTCCTCCATCCATTTTGCAAGCTGGTCTGCAAGCGGATTGCTTGCGGATTTTTGTTTTGACTGCTGTTGCATATATTTTGCAACATCTCTTTTGCCTGCGCCCGAGCTTTCTTTTCTCTTCTCAAAATCGGAAAGTTTTTCTCTGTAGCCGCAGACACAGAAGAAGGCTTTTTTCTCCCCTTCTCCGCGCATTTCAAGTTTTTTATGGCATTCGGGGCATCTTGCATTCGTAATAACCGAGATACTCTTGCGATAGCCGCACTCTCTGTCCTGACAGACAAGCATTTTGCCCTTTTTGCCGTTGACTTCAAGAAGATATTTGCCGCACTCGGGGCACACTTCACGGGTCATGTTATCGTGTCTGTAATTCGATTCGCTCGACTTCACCGACGAAACAAGCGATGATGCATGGGCTCGCATTTCTTCGATGAATTTCTTGCTGTCGGCATTGCCTTTCGCAATGAGCGAGAGTCTCTGCTCCCATCTTGCGGTAAGCTCTGCCGATTTGAGATCGGGCGGAACAATTTCAATAAGCTGCTTGCCCTTTGAAGTGGGGAATATTTCTTTTCCCCTGCGCTCAACACAGAACGAATCAAAGAGCTTTTCGATTATATCGGCTCTTGTTGCGGGCGTACCGAGACCGCCTGCGGTTTTGAGCGCATCCTTGAGCGAGCCGTCATCAACCTGCCCCATCGGATTTTCCATTGCAGAAAGAAGGGTTGCTTCCGTATATCTTGCAGGGGGAGTTGTTTTACCTACAACAATTCTCACGCCCTTCGGGAATACGGGCTGACCCTGTGAAAGAGCAGGAAGCTGCTGCGAAACAACATCATCATCGCCGTCATCGTCATCCGTGAGCGAAGAATCATAAAGCGCCTTCCAGCCTGCGGACTTGACCGCCTGACCCTTTGTATAGAACTTATGCTTGCCGATTGTTACGGTAACCTGCATTTCGTCATATTCAAACGGTGCGCTTAAAACTGCAAGGAAACGGCGTACAACAAGGTCATAGATATGTCTTTCTTCACGGGTAAGTTTGTTAAGGTCAACATATTGCTCTGTGGGAATAATCGCATGATGGTCGGTAACCTTTGCATCATTCACGATATATTTCGTCTGAATCGGTTTTGAACGAAGAACCGCATTTGCAAAATCTTTATAAGGACCGATTGCGATTGCACGGAGTCTTTCGGGAAGAGTTGCGGCAACGTCTTTTGTTATATATCTTGAATCCGTTCTCGGATAAGTGAGAAGCTTGTGGGTTTCATAAAGACTCTGCATGAGCGAAAGGGTCTGTTTTGCGGAATATCCGTATTTTTTGTTGGCGTCTCTCTGAAGCTCTGTCAGGTCATATGCGGCAGGCGGTGATTTGAATTTATAGGTCTTTTTTACTTCGGAAAGAACTCCGCGCTGACCCCTGACCGCATCGGCAAGTGCCTGAGCTTCGGCGGCGTCAAAAAATCTTGCCTGATTTCGGGAGTCTTTGTATATAGCGGAAAATCCGTCAAAATCAGCCTTGACAGTGAAATAATCCTTGGGGCGGAATTTAAGAATTTCTTCTTCACGCCTGACTATCATGGCAAGTGTCGGAGTCTGCACTCTGCCTGCGGAAAGCTGAGCGTTGTGTTTGCAAGTGAGTGCACGGCTCACATTGAGACCGATGAGCCAATCGGCTTCGGCTCTGCACTGCGCACTTCTGTAAAGATTATCATATTGCGAAGCAGACTTGAGAGCGGCAAACCCTTCTTTTATTGCCTTATCCGTCTGAGATGAAATCCAGAGACGGAGCATTGGTTTTCTGCAATTCGCTTTTTTGATTATCCAGCGTGCAACAAGCTCACCTTCACGCCCTGCATCGGTTGCGATAACAACCTTGTCAACTTCATTGCTGCCGAGAAGCGAGCTGACCGCCTTGAATTGCTTTGAAGTCTGACCGATAACAACGAGCTTCATATTCTGCGGAAGCATGGGCAAATCTTCCATGCGCCATGTTTTGTATTTGTTGTCATAGGCTTCGGGGTCGGCAAGAGTGACAAGATGACCCAGCGCCCATGTGATTATATATTTATCGCCGATTATACAGCCGTTGCCGTTTTTCTTGCATCCGAGCACTCGTGCAATATCCCTTGCAACAGACGGCTTTTCGGTTAAAACAAGAGTTTTTGCCAAAAAAATCTCTCACTTTCGTTTTATAGTAATAAATATAATTATACACTATAAATATATCATACTTTATACAAAATTCCACCCCTTTTTATTATAAATTTTTCAAAAATTTTTATATCAATTTTCAAAAAACTGTGTTATAATTTCAAAATGTATGAATGATATTCATAAGGAGTGTGTTCAGATGAGTATTCGTATTGGAATTATGGGCTACGGCAATCTCGGCAGAGGAATCGAATGTGCCGTCAAGAAAAACAGCGACCTTGAGCTTGTTGCCGTTTTCTCCCGCAGAAATCCCGAAACAGTTAAAATTCTGACAGAAACCGCAAAGGTTTATCATGCAGATGAAATAATGAATTTCACCGACAAAATCGATGTGCTTATTCTCTGCGGCGGAAGTGCAACCGACCTTCCCGTGCAGACACCTGCATATGCAAAGCACTTCACCGTTGTTGACAGCTTTGATACCCATGCAAAAATCCCCGAGCATTTTGACGCTGTTGACGCTGCTGCAAAAGAAGGCAAAAACATCGCCGTTATCTCCTGCGGATGGGACCCCGGTATGTTTTCACTCAACCGTCTTTATGCGAATGCCATTCTTCCAGACGGAAAGGACTACACTTTCTGGGGCAAGGGCGTAAGTGAGGG
>JAZRJH010000173.1:0-9110 GCA_045645685.1 Acutalibacteraceae bacterium | reverse complement strand
CATGAATGAACCTGCGGAAACATCAAAAAGCTTTTCGGCATTTGCATAATAATCAACCGCAACTGTAACTGCGCCCGAAAGTCTGCTTCCGACTTCTGCGCAGAGTCTTTGCGCCGCTTCTTTCTGAACCATAACGGTTATTGCTTCAATCGGCAGTCTGCTTTCAAGAAGCGTCATAATGACAGGCGAAGTGATATAGTAAGGCAGATTTGCGCAGACATAGACGGGCATACCGTCGAATTTTTCTTTGATGAGTGCGGCAAGGTCAGTTTTGAGAACGTCCTGATTAATAATTTCGATATTATCAAAATCTTTGAGGGTTTCATCGAGAATGGGAAGGAGCTTTGTATCGATTTCGATAACAACAACCTTGTTCCCTCTCTTTGCAAGCTCGGCGGTCAACACACCGATACCTGCGCCGATTTCGATAACACCGCAATTTTCATCAATTCCGCTTTCCTCCGCCATTCGGGGGCAGATTGAGGGATTGATTATGAAGTTCTGTCCGAGCGCCTTGGAAAAATGGAATCCGTGGCGAGAAAGAATATCTTTTATTGTTGAAACATCGGTTAATTTATACATCACAGCAACCTCGTATCGTTAATAATAAGTTCGAAATCGCAACCGAAAAACTCGGCGGATTTTTTGCAAAGCACCATTCTGTCAAGGAATATTTCGAAATACTCCATAACGGGGCAAATCAGCGTATCGATTTTCAGCGCGAGTGAAATCATGCTGTTTTCTTTGTCAATATCAAGCTTCGAGCTGAAAACGGCATAATTTACACGGTCATGAATATCATCATGCACGGTTTTCTTATTTCTTACTCTCGAAGTACGCACATCACTCTTATCTGCAAGAATAAGTGCGGCAGCTATCGGAGTTACGGGAGCGGCAGTCTTCTCGTCATGATGACCGATTGCCGTTATTATCTTTATCACTTCTTCAAAAGGAAAATTTCTTGCACGGAGAAGCTCAAAAGCAAGAAATGCACCGCTTTGCGCATGATCTGTACGGTTGATGGTGTTGCCTATATCGTGCAGAAGACCTGCAATCTTTGCGAGCTCGCATTCTCTCTCGTCATAGCCGAGTTTTTCAAGAATCACGCTTGCATCGGTGCCTGCTTTGACAGCGTGAGCAATGCCGTGTTCGGTATATCCTATCTGCCCGAGAACTTTGTTTGCAGAATCTATATAGCTGAGAATTTCTTTATCGTCCTTTAATTTTTCATAACTGAACAAAAAACTCACTCCCTTTTATCAAAATATTGTTTACACTTCCGTTGATTTTTATTGAAATATATTTATAATACTATATTAGATAGTTTTAATCGGAGGTATTATTATGTCAATTCTTGTTACAGGCGGTGCAGGTTTCATCGGCTCACACACATGTGTAGAGCTTCTCACAGCCGGTTATGATCCTATTATACTCGATAATCTCTGCAACAGCAAGAGCGAAAGTATAAAACGTATAAAAGAAATTACGGGCAAGGATGTGAAGTTCTACGAATGTGATATCCGTGACCGTGAAGGACTTGACAAGGTTTTTGCAGAAAACAATATTGAAGCGGTTATTCATTTTGCAGGTCTTAAGGCAGTCGGCGAAAGCTGTGCAAAGCCGCTTGAATATTATGATAACAACATCGGCGGCACGGTTATCCTTTGCGAAGCAATGAAGGCTGCAGGCTGCAAGAAGATTGTTTTCAGCTCATCCGCAACAGTTTACGGAAGCGAAAATCCTTCTCCTCTTAAGGAAGATATGCCCGAAGGCAAAACAACCAACCCCTACGGCACAACAAAGCTCTATATCGAAAGAATTCTCAAGGATCTCTATGCTTCCGATAATGAATGGAGCATTTCACTTCTCCGCTACTTCAACCCCATCGGCGCTCACAAGAGCGGTAACATCGGCGAAGATCCCAACGGTATTCCCAACAATCTTGTTCCTTATATTGCTCAGGTTGCAATCGGCAGAAGAGAAGCACTCAATGTTTTCGGTGACGATTATGACACCCACGACGGCACAGGTGTACGTGACTATATCCATGTTGTTGACCTTGCACTCGGTCACATCAAGGCTGTTGAAAAGGTTCTCGGCGAAAACGGTTGCTTCACATATAATCTCGGAACAGGTATCGGCTACAGCGTTCTCGATGTTGTGAAAGCATTCGAAAAGGCTTGCGGCAAACCCATCAAGTATGTTATCGCACCCAGAAGACCCGGCGATATCGCAACCTGCTATTCCGACCCTTCAAAGGCAAAGGAAGAACTCGGCTGGGTTGCAACAAGAGGAATCGACGAAATGTGCGAAGATTCATGGCGCTGGCAGTCACAGAATCCCAACGGCTACGGAGAATAAGATGCAGAATTATATCTGGGATTTTGACGGAATGCTGTTTGACAGCTATCCGCACATAACCTCGGCTTTTCTCAAAACTCTTGTTCAATTCGGAAAAGAAGCTGATTATGACGAAGCAAAGTCGCTTCTTGAAATCACATTTGCAACCGCATTTGAGCGTTACGGTGTGACGGATGAAGAAAGAGCGGTTTTCCGTGAGCATGAGCATAACTATGAATTAAAACCTATTGCCGTGCCTTTTGAGAATACATACAGAGTTCTTGAAAAACTTTTCAATGACGGAAAGAAGCATTTTTTATATACTCACCGAGGATTTGAATCGTCACAGTATTATCTCAAAAAATATGACATGGCGAAGTTCTTTACGGCATTTGTGGATTCATCAATGAATTTTGCTTCAAAGCCTGCCCCCGATGCAGTCAATTATATCTGCGAAACCTATAACCTCGATAAAAGCGAAACCGTGATGATAGGTGACAGAGAGATTGATGTTCTGTCGGGTAAAAATGCAGGTGTGTACGGTTGTTTGTTCACCAAAAAAGAAAATGTTCAATCAGCCGCAGATTTTATAATCAAAGATATATCGGAAGTTTCCGATATCAGATAACGGAGGAAATCATGAGAGCAGTTATAACAGTTATCGGTAAAGATATGGTCGGTATTCTTGCAAAAATTTCAACAGAATGCTGCAACCACAACATAAATGTTCTTGAAGTTACACAGTCAATCCTTCAGGATATGTTTGCAATGATTATGATGGTTGATATCTCAAAGTCAGACATTCCCTTCACCGAATTTTCGGATATGCTCGGCAAAATCGGTGATGACATGGGTCTTTCAATCCATGCCATGCACGAAGATATTTTCAACGCAATGCACACTATCTGAGGTGACTGACTATGCTTAATGCAAGAGATATTCTTGAAACAATAACCATGATTCAGGACGAACATCTTGATGTCCGTACAATCACAATGGGTATTTCCCTTCTTGACTGTTGCCACAGCGATGTTGACACAATGTGCGCAAGAGTCTATGACAAAATCACCCGCTATGCAAAGAATCTTGTTTCAACGGGTGAGCAGATTGAAAAGGAATTCGGTATTCCTATTATCAACAAAAGAATTTCGGTAACTCCCGCCGCAATGATTCTTGCTTCATGCGAAGATAAGGATGCGGTGAAACTTGCAAAAACGCTTGAAAGAGCCGCTGTTGCTTGCGGAGTCAACTTTCTCGGCGGTTTTTCCGCTCTTGTTCAGAAAGGCTTCGGCCCCGGAGACAGAGAGCTTATCGAAGCAATTCCTGAAGCGCTGAGTGTTACCGACCACATTTGTTCATCGGTCAACATCGGCTCAACAAAAGCAGGTATCAACATGGATGCTGTTGCATTGATGGGTCAGGTTGTCAGAAAGAGCGCTGAACTCACCGCTGACAGAGATTGCATCGGCCCTGCAAAACTTGTTGTTTTCTGCAATGCTCCCGAAGATAATCCGTTCATGGCAGGCGCATTCCATGGTGCAGGCGAGCCTGATTGTGTTATCAATGTCGGTGTTTCCGGTCCCGGTGTTGTAAGAGCCGCTCTTGCAAAGGCAGGCGATTGCGACCTTACCGAAGTTGCGGATATCATCAAGAAAACCGCATTTAAAATCACAAGAATGGGTCAGCTTGTTGCAAGCGAGGCTTCACGCAGACTCGGTGTGCCTTTCGGTATTGTTGACCTTTCACTTGCGCCAACCCCTGCAATCGGCGATTCGGTTGCTCATATTCTTGAAGAAATGGGTCTTGAGGCTTGCGGATGTCACGGCACAACCGCCGCACTTGCGCTTCTTAACGATGCGGTCAAAAAAGGCGGTGTTATGGCATCGTCCCATGTAGGCGGACTTTCAGGCGCATTCATTCCTGTTACAGAAGATGCAGGTATGATTGATGCGGCAAGAAACGGTGCACTTACTCTCAACAAGCTCGAAGCAATGACAGCCGTTTGCTCGGTTGGTCTTGATATGATAAACATCCCCGGCGATACACCTGCAGAAGTTATTTCCGCAATCATTGCCGACGAAGCGGCTATCGGTATGGTAAACTCCAAAACAACCGCAGTCAGAGTTATTCCTGCAATCGGAAAAGGTGTTGGCGAAGAACTCAGCTTCGGCGGTCTTCTCGGCGGAGGCCCCGTTATGCCCCTTTCAACATATTCTCCCGCAAAGTTTATTTCACGCGGCGGCAGAATTCCTGCTCCCATGCAGAGCCTCAAAAACTGATTCAAAACAAAGAAACGGCTTGCACACAATGTGCAAGCCGTTATTTTATTGATTATTATTTGTTGATTACATAACGGTTAACGAAGCATACGGGAAGTTCGCCGTTGCTCTTTACGGAACCGTTTGCGAAGATGCCGTCAGGGGATGTTGTTGAGCCGCAGATATAGATTGATTTGCCGTCTGTGCAAATGCCGCAGGCATTGTCGGTTCTTGAACCGCCTAAACCATAGATTGATTCAAGTTTACCCTTGGTTGAAAGTGTGTAAACAAAGCTATCAAAGTCGCCTATATTTGTGAGTTTGAAATCTCTGTTGGATGACTTTGAGTAACCTGAAACAGCGTATCCGCCGGGGATTGCAACGATACCTGAAACAAAGTCGTGTTCAAAGCCTACGATTGTACGAACCCAGCCTGTTGTACCGTTGGAGTTAATCTTGACGATTGCGCCGTCCATTGTACCTGCTGTGCCGCCATTGTAGATGCCTTCGAAGGTTGTTCCTTCGCCTGTGCCTGCAGTTGAAACTGAGTAGTTACCTGCGATAACAACGCCGCCGTCATGTGCAATTTCCATTGCATAAAGGTTTGTTACGCCGTTATCATAGAAGCCTGTTTTCCAGAGAAGGCTGCCTGAAGGGCTGAATTTTGCAACGACTGTTGTTTTCTTTGTTGTTCCTGTGCCTTTGATATCCGCGAATTCACCGTCGCCGCTGTAGCAAGCGATGTCGGCGTAAATTTCGCCTGAGGGGCTGACTTCAAGGTCTTCAACTGTGTTATGCTTTGAACCTGAAAGTGCCTGACGCCATTGGATGTTACCGTTTGCATCGCATTTGAAGATGAATGCCTTATATGTCTGTGTTCCGAGATCCTTAAGGTCGAAATCGGTTGATTCAGCTTTACCGCCGATTACGAAACCGCCGTCGGATGTTGCATGAACGGAGTGAACCATGTCACCCTTGCTGCCGCCGTAAAGCTTTGTCCAGACAACATCGCCTTTGCTGTTGAGCTTAACAACGATGCCTTCGATTGTGCCCTTGCACTTGTATTCGGAAGGAACTACGATATCTTCTGCTCTTGTTTCACCAACTGCGATGATACTTCCGTCGCTGAGAACGGCAACATTTTCAAAAGTGGTTTTTGAGTTGATGGGTGAGCCGTTTCTTGAAGCTGTACCGCCGATAATCTGTGTCCATTCAAGTTTGCCTTTTGCGGAATATTTTGAAATGATACCGGATGTGAAATCCTTGATTGTGCCGTCTTTGTACTGGAATGTGTAGCCAACGCTGACGATACCGCCGTCTGCTGTTGTTTCGCTGTCCCAGAAAATGCTGCCTGCGGGTGTGCCTGTGGTTGCAATCCAGTCTGTTGAAAGAGTTGCAACGTCTGCAGCTGTTGTTCCCATGGGTGCAACGTAAGAGGGTGCAACGGGAACATAAACGGCAGTTGTTTTCTTTGTGTTGGGAATTGTAGCGGGTTTGTTTGTTACTGTTGTGTTATTGGGTGCTGCTGTGGGATTAACAACAGGGTTATTGGGTGTTGCGGGAGTTGTGACTCTCTTTGTTGTGCTTATGGGCTGAACAATAGCAACTTCGCTTGAGCCGGGTTTTGAAATTGCAACAAGGTTGTTTGTTGCAGCAACCTTTGAAATCTCAGCATATTCACTCGGAGAAACATTGCTCGGGTCTTTAACAGATACCTGATTCATAATCTGAGTGTACTGCTCGGGAGTAACGTTTGTTGCAGGAACTTCTTCCTTTTTGATAACGGTGTTGTTGTTTTCGTCTTTTTCAACAACAAGACCTTTATCTGCTGCAAGGTCTTCAACCTTTTCGAGCTGTTCAGGAGTGAGAGTGTTCAGATCACCGTTGAATCCGCTTGCATCTTCGCCGAGAGCCTCGGAAACAAGTTCAACAAGTTCAACGTTTGTGATAGTAACGGGTACATATGTATCAATTCCGCCAACCCATTCGTTGTTGGGTATTACGGGCGCTGTGGTTGTGTTGTTTCCGTCCTGCTTTATGCTGCAAGCAGCAAAAGTTGAAAGGATGAGAACAAAGCACATGAACACACAGAGCTTTGATGTGAATTTATTCTTCATAAGGGTATCCTCCCATTTTATAGTTACAATCATTTTATCATCTATTTATATTAAAATCAACTGTTTTTATGTGGTAACAAGAAAAATTCACATTAATTTTAAATTTAATCTTCAAAAGTGAAAGGTTATGTTATATAATTAAGGCATACCTTATATGGAGGTGCTTATGGACAAAAAAGAAAAAGCCTTGCTCGCAGTCAATGCGCTCAAGGAGAAATATCCCGATTCAATTTGCTCGCTCAATGCGGAAAATCCGCTTCAGCTTATAATTGCAACCCGTCTTTCCGCTCAATGCACCGATGCACGAGTGAATCTTGTAACGCCTGCGCTTTTTGAAAAATACAAAACTGTTGAAGATTTTGCAAATGCCGAAATATCCGATGTTGAAAAACTTATCCATTCATGCGGATTTTTCAGGGCAAAGGCAAAGGATATAGTCGGAATGTGCCAAAAGATGATTGCGGAATATAACGGCGAAGTGCCCGATACACTCGAAAAGCTGACTTCTCTTCCGGGTGTCGGCAGAAAAACCGCAAATCTCATCATGGGCGATGTTTACGGTCAGCCTGCCGTTGTTGCAGATACTCATCTGATAAGAATATCCAATCTGCTCGGTCTTGTTTCAACGAAAGATCCGTTCAAGGTTGAAATGCAGCTTCGTGAGATTCTTCCGCCCGAAGAAAGCAATGATTTTTGTCATCGCTGTGTTCTGCACGGCAGGGAAACCTGTGTTTCCGGCAGACCGAAATGTGAAAGCTGTGTGATGAATAACTTTTGCTCACATTGTTCAGAAAAATGATACCAGCAGAAAAACTATTCCGCTGATTGATGCGCCTGCACAAGCGGCGGCACTCATGGAAAGCGCAAGACGGATTCTGTTTTTTCTCAGTCTGGATGCAGGCGGCATTCCTGCGCTTTGTGCAATCTCGCTTGCTCTTTCTCGCAGGTCACCCTCGCTGACCGCAGAATACTCGGGTTTTATGAAAAACAGCACCCTTTCGAAATATTCGCATTGAGTCTGTGTGATTTCCACAACCTGTCTGTTGACCCCTTTTATCAACCTGATTTCTCCCTTCACTCCGATGGATTTCTATGTTATTTTTGGCAGGAAAAAGGGGAGATATACATACAGATTTGTAATGTTAAATATACAATCAGTATAAATGACTTTTCCACAGAAAAAGTGGATAACCGTGTGGAAAAGTTGAACAACTAAGCTCAAAACCCCTTATTTCTCACCAAAAACGGGTGTGGAAAACTCTATAATTCCAAAAAAGAATATACAAAAGGATGTACAATCTTTACAAAATGTTGCAAATTGTCGATAAAATTATAGCTAAAATTTTGGCGAATTTCACATAATATTACAGTTTGGAGAATAAACGGAAATGGCTGTAAAAAACATATATACAATTGAAGAAAACAAGATTATTGTCAGCCCCGATTGTTTTGATTTGGCGCTGACTCTTGATTGCGGTCAGGCGTTCCGATGGGTGCAGACGGGCGAAGATGAATGGCACGGAGTTGCCTTTTCCAAACCGATCACCCTGAAAAAGACCGATAAGGGCATCGAATTCATCGGCACAAATAAAGATGATTTTGAAAACATATGGAGTCCTTATTTTGACCTTGAGAGAGACTACGATATTCTCTGCAACAGATTCAGGGCAGACCGCTGTCTTTCTGAAGCTGTGGATACCTGCTACGGAATAAGACTTCTCCGTCAGGAGCCGTGGGAAGCAATCTGTTCGTTCATTATTTCGCAGAATAACAATATCCCCCGCATAAAAGGTATCATAGACCGTCTTTGCCATCTTCTGGGCGAGCCTTTGGGCAATGATGACTATTCTTTTCCGTCTGCGCAGAAAATTGCCGAATCAGGCGTTGAAGCACTTGCTCCGATAAGAGCAGGCTTCAGAGCAAAATATATAATAGATGCCGCCGAAAAGGTTGCGAACGGTGAAATTGATATTCAAAAAATTTATGCTCTCACAATTGATGAGGGCAGGGATGAGCTGATAAAAATCAAAGGGGTAGGCGAGAAGGTTGCGCAATGCTCTCTTCTCTACGGCTTCGGAAAAGTCGATGCTTTCCCTGTTGATGTTTGGGTTAAGCGAATCATGAGCGAGCTTTATCCTGACGGTCTTCCCGAATGTGTAAACGGTGTAAGAGGCATCGCACAGCAATATTTGTTCCATTGGCGCAGAAATTTCTATGAATGAAAAAACCCTCGGAGAAATCCGAGGGTTTGCTTATTTATTATTCGTTGATTACGGGGATGAAAGCGTTGTGAACTGCTTCAACCGCTTTGTCTGCATCCTTAACATCGATAAGAACGGAGATTTTGATTTCGCTTGTTGCGATCATCTGGATGTTTACATCTGATTCAAAGAGTG
>JAZRJH010000172.1:0-2470 GCA_045645685.1 Acutalibacteraceae bacterium | reverse complement strand
CGTTACACCGAAAGTTACGGCAATTATTGCACTCTTCAGAATTGTGTCGCTGTTATGCGAAACAACGGAATCTATCAGGTATTTCGATGCAACGCTTGCACCCAGACCCATCGCAGTGCTGAAAAGTCCGCTGACAACATAAAAAGCTATCTGCAAACGGTATTTTGAAACATATTTCAGGAGCCATTTCCATTCCTTACCGAGCGAACGGAAAAGCTCAATATATTCACTTGGTTTTTTCATATAAAGCCAACTCATTCCAATTCAGTTTAGTCCATTTTACATATTACCACAACCAATGGTAAATTACAATAAAATTGTTTTAATAAAAATAAATTATTTTATGATTTTAATATTGACTTTAAAGAATTTAATGTTTATAATATTTTTAATTATGATGGAATGATATGCTATGATGACACAGATAGGATTTGTCGCTATGAAAAAGTTTTATCGGATATGCAAAAAACTGATTTGCATTGATGCTGAATATTTCCCGGGTGATAATCCGATGTGGAAACAGTTTGAAGCCTCACCGAGCAATGCAGATATAAATATAAAATGCAGAATCAGTGATGATTTTCCCGAAGTTCCGGGCGGTACACAAATCGGCGAATTCAGGGTGTCTGTTGACGGCAACACGGTTTACAGAGCTTTTCCTATGGGCAAGGTTAACGGTGCGCTTACGAAGTACACCCCTGACGACACTTCTCACAGCGAAACATTCTTTACTCCGAGAAGCTTCCCGATCATGGCGGATAACAGGTTTATGTGGAGTTCAATTTCCCTCGCACAGCTTCTGCTTCCTCAGAATGCATTTTTCATTCATTCATCATTTATTTCGGTCAACGGAAAGGCTGTCCTTTTTTCTGCACCTTGCGGAACGGGAAAAAGCACTCAGGCGGCTCTATGGGAAAAATACCGCAATGCCGAAGTTATCAATGGCGACAAAGCTGGAATTCTTGTTCAAGACGGCGTTTATGCCTGCGGAGTTCCGTTCTGCGGAACAAGCGGCATTTGCAAAAACAAAACTCTCCCCCTCGGCGCGATTGTTCTTCTCAGCCAGTCAAAGACAAATTCCGTCAGACGCCTTGTCGGTGCGGAAGCTTTGCAGGGCGTGATGAAAAACATCTATCTCGATTTCATCGCTCCGCAGGAACGGCTGAAATGTGCCGATTTGTTAATCGAGCTTCTCTCGTCGGTTCCCGTCTATCACCTTGGCTGTACGCCTGACGAAGAAGCGGTAATCACTCTCGAAAAAACATTCAGAAGCGAAGGGGTGATTTAATGGATATCACCTGCGACCAGTTAACAACTTTTCTTTTCGCCAAAGCGGATATGAATAAAATTCCTCTTGCAGGCTCGTTTGAACTTACGTCGAGATGCACTCTCGACTGCAAGATGTGTTACATCCACAAACGCAGCTGCGATAAATCCGCAATCGCAGAAGAAAAAGATTCAAAATTCTGGATTGACCTCGCAACAAAAGCAAGGGATTCGGGAATGCTCATGCTTTTGCTGACAGGCGGTGAGCCTCTGCTCCGCTGTGATTTCGATGAAATCTATACGGAATGCAAAAAACTCGGTCTGCTTGTTTCGGTCAATACCAACGCAACACTTCTTGATGAGGATAAAATCCGTCTTTTCACGGAATATCCCCCTCAAAAAATCAATATCACTCTTTACGGCACATCACCCGAAACCTACGGCAAGCTCTGCGGAAATGCATCGGCTTATCAGAAGGTTACGGATTCAATACGAAAGCTGAAAGATGCGGGAGTCAACATCAAACTCAACTACAGCATAACCCCCGACAATGTTGACGATATTCCTGCCGTAACGGCTTTTGCAAAAGAGCTTGATGTTCCCGTTAAAGCGGCAAGCTATATGTTCTCCCCCACGAGAACATGCGGAGATGCTTTCAGACTTTCTCCCGAAGATGCCGCCAAAGCAAAACTCGACTGGCAACGGAATATGTTCGGAGACGAAGAAATTAAACGGCTTCTTCTCAAATCCGACACACTTCCCGAATCAAACGATATTTCATGCAGTCAGCGAATCAACTGCCGTGCAGGGCTTTCAACCTTCTGGGTAACATGGAAAGGCGAAATGACACCGTGCGGAATGATGTCGGGACCAAACATTCCGATTTCGGATTTTGCAGAGGCATGGAAGAAGATTTGCGAAGAAAGAGAAAAAATCTTTCTTCCGAAGGAATGCTCAACCTGTCCGCTCCGCAAAAAATGCGATATGTGTGCGGCAGTTTCACTTGCAGAAACAGGAAAGAGCAACAAAGTTCCGCCATACGCCTGCAAAAAGGCGCACGAATTCGAAAAACTATGCAAGGAATTCACAAAATAACAAATTCTCTTCTCAGGCTTCCTCTGATGAGGAAGCTGTCCTCAGGACTGAAGGAGAGATGATTTTGCGAAACAACAAAATCTTTTTTCAATGAACCTTTCTCTCCCAC
>JAZRJH010000171.1:0-16803 GCA_045645685.1 Acutalibacteraceae bacterium | reverse complement strand
ATCGATGGGGTTGGGGAAGCCTGCTGCTGTTACAACGTCAACGGGAAGAAGAATCTTAACGCCCTTTGCTTCAGCCTTTGCAAGCATATCCTTGCAGTAATCAATCTTTGATTCATCGAGAAGTGAGTTGCCTACGCCGTAGCCCTGAGCTGCAAGGAAGGTGTAAGCCATACCGCCGCCGATGATAAGTGTGTCAGCTTTGTTGAGAAGGTTTTCGATAACGTTGAGCTTATCTGCAACCTTTGCACCGCCGAGAATTGTTACGAAGGGTCTTTCGGGATCTTCAACAGCGTTGCCGAGATACTTGAGTTCTTTACCCATGAGGTAACCAACTGCTGCTTCTTCAACATAAGCTGTTACGCCTACTGTTGAGCAGTGAGCTCTGTGAGCTGCACCGAATGCATCGTTAACATACATTTCGCAGATGCTTGCAAGGTCCTTTGAGAAAGCTTCGCCGTTCTTTGTTTCTTCTGCACGGAAACGTGTGTTTTCAAGAAGAACAACGTCGCCGTCGTTCATAGCAGCAACAGCAGCCTTTGCATTTTCGCCAACAACTGTGTCATCAGCTGCGAAAACAACTTCCTTGCCGAGCTTTTCGCTGAGTCTCTTTGCTACGGGAGCAAGTGAGAACTTTGCTTCGGGACCGTTCTTGGGTTTGCCGAGATGAGAGCAAAGAATAACCTTTGCACCGTCATTTATAAGTTTCTGAATTGTGGGAAGAGCAGCGTTGATTCTGTTTTCGTCTGTGATAACGCCTTCCTTGAGAGGTACGTTAAAGTCGCAACGAACGAGAACCTTCTTGCCCTTTGCATTGATGTCGTCAACTGTCTTTTTGTTAAGTAAGCTCATTTTCTTCAATCCTTTCAGAATTTTTATTATTGAGTAGTCGCATACTTTACCAATTATTTATTTTATAATATTATGTCAAATATTTCAAGTATTATTTATCGGCAAAATGCCGAATATACAAGGCATTGCAGCATTTTTTTCGGCTTGACTTTACAATATGTTTTTGATAGAATGATTTAGCTGAATTTTATATGATATCTGCCTCCTTAGTTAAATGGATATAAGAACCTCTCGAGCCTTGCTCTCGAGAACCTTGTTACTCACTTCGTTCGTAATAACAGGGACATTGTTTTATAATTAAATATCTGCCTCCTTAGTTAAATGGATATAACAGGCCCCTCCTAAGGGTCAGTTGTGGGTTCGATTCCCGCAGGGGGTGCCATGCTCCGATGTTTTTGCATCGGAGTTTTTTGTTTTATATTGATTTATTTTTTCGCATATTATATAATTTCACCATACCACCCCGAAAGGATGATAGAAATGAAACTGCGAGCACCTGCTGTTCCGCTTATAACCGTTGACCCGTTCTTTTCCGTATGGTCACCCGACACAAATCTCAACCATTCCAAAACCGAACATTGGTGTGCAAAAGGCAATTCGATTCTCGGAACGGTCAACATCGACGGCGAAAATCTTCTTTTTCTCGGATATCACAGAGATATGCACAAAATCAGGCAGACTGCACTCGAAATCGATGCACTTTCAACATCTGCTGTTTTTGAAAACGATAAAATCATATTGAAAATCAAGTTTCTTACTCCGCTCATCCCCGACGATTTAAGACTTCTCACCCGACCTGTTTCATATCTTGAAATTTCATATGAATCAAAAGACGGCAAGGCTCATGAAGTTTCGGTCAACATTGCCGCAAGCGAAGAACTCTGCCTTGAAGAGCCTAACAACATTGAAGTTGTTACCGAAAAACCTGAAATCGGAAATCTCACCGCAATGAAGATGGGCAACCCCACACAGAATCCGCTCAACAAAAGCGGTGACTGCGTGAAAATCGACTGGGGATATCTTTATCTCGCCTGCAACTCATCCGAAGCGGAATCTTTCGCAAACGAGATATGGGCCGATGCACATATCAACATTTCCGCACCGCTCAAAGAAAACGAATCCGTTCTCTGGCTCTTTGCTTATGATGACATTGAGAGCATTGAATATTTCGGAAAACATCTTCGTTCATACTGGAACAAAGACGGTCAGACAATAACGGATGCGATATCCGAAGCGGCAAATGAATACGATGAGCTTAAAATACGCTGCAAGGATTTTTCGGATAAACTTTATAACGATGCCGTTAAGGCAGGCGGCGAAAAATACGCCGAGCTTCTTTCCCTTGCTTACCGTCAGGTTATTGCCGCACATAAACTTGTGCTTGACGAAAACGGCGAAATCCTTTATATATCAAAGGAATGCAACTCCAACGGATGCGCCGCAACGGTTGACGTTTCATATCCTTCAATTCCGATGTATCTGATTTATAATCCCGAACTTGTCAAAGGAATGATGCGACCCGTTTATAAATTCGCAGAAAGCGATATGTGGAAATTCGACTTTGCGCCGCACGATGTGGGTCAGTACCCCCTGCTCAATGGTCAGGTTTATGCCAACAATCAGAAAGATATCGAAAAATGGCAGATGCCCGTTGAAGAATGCGGAAATATGCTTGTTATGGAAACAAACGTTGCCCTTGCAACAGGAAATGCGGATTTTGCAAAGGAACATCTTCCGCTTCTTGAAAAATGGTGTGGTTATCTCATCAAACACGGTGCAGACCCCGGTCATCAGCTTTGCACCGACGACTTTGCAGGTCATCTTGCTCATAACTGCAACCTTTCGCTCAAGGCAATCATGGGTCTTCAGGGTATGTCAATGATAATGAAGATGCTCGGAGACGAAGAAAAATCCGCATATTACCGTGAGGAAGCCGTTAAAATGGCTGAAAACTGGAAACAGACCGCAGTCAATGATGACGGAACAACAAGGCTTGCCTTTGACAGACCCGATTCATACTCCATGAAATACAACATGGTATGGGACAAAGTCTGGAACAGCGGTCTTTTCGGTCAGGAATTCATGGACGCTGAAATTGCAGACAACATGAAGCATTTCAATGAATACGGTATGCCGCTTGACAGCAGAGCGGACTACACAAAATCCGACTGGCTTGTGTGGACTGCTTCGATGTCTTCATCAAAAGAAATCTTTGAAGAATTCATTGCGCCCCTTTGGAAAGCATATAACGACAGCCCGTCAAGAGTACCCATGACAGACTGGTATGACACGGTAACAAGCAAATGGGTTTCATTCCGTCACAGAACCGTTCAGGGCGGACTCTTCATGAGAGTTCTTATGAATAAATAAAGCTAACCACCTATGTTTCGGCATAGGTGGTTTTTGTCAGTTATTTCTGTTGTTAAGCGGTTTTCTGAGCAAAAGGCTTGCAAGCGCTCTGCCGTTGAACGGGATAAGCGGATAGAGATAGCTTTGACCCGTGACGGTTTTTGTTGCCGCAATTTCAACGATTATCAGAACGATTCCTGCAATGAAGCCCCACAGATTGAAAAGCGCTATGAGTCCGATGAGCATCATTCGGAAAAGTTTGAAAGCATATCCGAGTTCATAGCTCGGCTGAGTAAAGTTTGTGAGCGCAACAAACGCCATATAGAGAACGATTTCGGACACAAACCAACCTGCCGAAACTGCAAATTCACCAAGAACAAGTGCTCCGATAACGCCGAACGAACTGCTCAGCGACTGCGGAGTGTTGATTGAAGCAAGGCGCATTGCATCAATAACAATTTCAACGATAAAAAGCTGGGCAACTATCGGCACGGTGTTCGGCTCTTCGATTTTTATGAACGACAGCCATTCGGGGATATATTCGGGATTCTGAACGAAAAGAAGCCACACAGGAACAAGAAGCATTGTCATTGCAAAAATTGCCATGCGGACTATTCTCATATACGACCCGATGACGGGCGACATATAATAATCGTTGGTATCCTGAAGAAAATCAAAAATTCCCGTGGGGATAATCATTGCGGCAGGTGAATTGTCAATCATCAGCACCATGCTTCCTTCAAGAATGCTTGCCGCCGCGGAATCGGGTCTTTCGGTATATCTGACTTTCGGAAACGGATTGAACCATTGCCTGGGAACAAGGCAATCGATAAGGCTCTGCTGACCCATCGTGAGAGAATTGATATCCACGGAATCGAGCTTTTTCCGAAGAACATCAAGCATTTTCGGATTGACCTTGCCCTTCATGTAGCAGATAACAACATCCGTCTGCGACACCTTGCCCACAGAATGGATTTCCATCGTGAGAGCGGTATCTCTTATTCTTCGGCGAAGAAGCGCCGTGTTAAAAACGAGCGTTTCAACAAAACCGTCATGAGGGCCGCGAAGAACTCTGTCATTATCGGGTTCACCGACAGAGCGCACGGGATAGGTTCTTGCATCGATAATTATTCCGTCGGAATAGCCTTCAACAACCATTCCGATGCCGCCCGAAAGAACGGATTTTGTGAAACTTGTGACATCTGCGGTAACATCCGTTTCAACATAGGGAACAAATTTGTTTGCAAATTCTCTTGCGGATTTCAGGCTTTTGAAGTCTTTTTCTTCCGCGTTGAGAAAGTATGACATGATTTTGACCATGATTTCGTCCTTGCAGAATCCGTCAACAAAATAAAGCTTCGCATTGTGCTTATCTATTTTCAGATCTCTTCCCACAAGGTCAAAACTGTCCTTAAGGCTCAATTCATTATCAAGCATGGAAATATTGCTCACATAGTCCTGTGAAAATTTCTTTTCTATTTTAAACCCTCCCGTCATTCTACGGGATTATTATTATCAGATTTGTTATCGGTATTCATTATACAGATTGACTATTGCATTCCATGTGAGCGGGCCGACAACACCGTTTTGCGGAATTCCCGAAAGTTTCTGAACAGCAATAACGGCGGATTTTGTTGCAGGGCCGAAAATTCCGTCAGCCGTAATAAGCGGCACAGCCTTGTTATTCTGCGCAATAACCCGAAGAAAAGTCTGAATCTGGGTAACAACATTTCCGCTCGTGCCCGTTGTAAGAGTGTAACCGGGATAAAGCAGGGATGAATAAGAACGATATTCATCGGGCAGAGAATTCAGAGTGCTGTAATAAGCATCGACGATTGCATTCCATGTTCCCCTGCCGACAATTCCGTCAACCGTCAGACCGTACTGGCTCTGGAACTGACGGACTGCATTTTCCGTTGCCGCACCGAAAATACCGTCAACCTTAATCTGCGGAAGTCTGTCGTTGAAAAATCCGAGAAAATTGAGAAAATACTGAATCGCTCTCACATCATTGCCACGGCTTCCGCGCCTGAGCGTTTCGCTGAAAATCCGCTCAACTTCGCTGATGGTTATGCCTTCGGAATAAAGCTCGGAAAGTTTTTTGACGGCATTGTAAATCTGCTTGATTTTATACCATGTAGCCTTGCCGACTATTCCGTCGGGGGTCAGATTGAATATCCTCTGGAACTGAATAACCGCCGCCTGAGTTGCCGCATCAAAGAAACCGTTGGCATCGGGGATAGCAGGAATTGACGGATAATTTCTTCGGATTCTGTTGAGCTGACGCTGAATTGTTCTTATGTCTTCGCCGCCGAACGAACCGAGCCGGAGAAGCGTTCCGGGATAAGACTCTCCGACATTCTTTACGGGTGCATTTCTGACAATATTAACGTCATTGCCATAGTAATTCTGCAGAATCTGATACGGAGTTCTTCCCTGATTTGCAAGAGTTACCGTTCCCCACTGCGAAAGTCCTCTGCACGTTACGCTTCTTCCGTCACAATATTCGGTGAAGTACGGCTGAATCTGATTGCCTTTTGTAACATAATCATTGAAAAGTTCATCAACTATTCTTGACACATTCGAGAAAATATCCCTGCCGTCAACATAAGCCTGGTCATAAGCCGTAGAATTTGTTATATCAAAATTATATCCCCTGCTGCGGTAATATTCGGTGAAAATTCTGTTGAGCGCAAACGAAACCTGCGCATAAACATTGGCTCTTATTGCATTTTCGGGCCATGAAGGATAAATTTCACTCGATGCAACATTCTTGATATAATCCGCAAAAGGCACGGTGACATTTCTCGCATTGGAATTCGGCGGCCCGAGATGAACTGTTATATAATCGGGAATTACAGGTGTTACCGCCATATCATTCACCTGCCCTTTGCAAAGCTGTGAATCCGCTTTCGTCAACAGCTATCGGTTCAGGCTCTTCAAGACCTTCCGCCTTTGCAAGCATTCTGACGGGCTGAATGGATTCAACACCCGAAAAAACGGGGACATTCGTGAAAACTTCCCTGACAAAATCGGGATGCTCAACATAAACGGAATAAACAGCGTAAGGAAGTCTTGAACCGCTCGCACCGGGCGACTGTGAAAGCGATCTCGGGGGTGCGGGAAGAATCACGGGTTTTGTTATTCCGTCGATATCGGTCAAGCCGTCAAACACGGCAACGTTTCCGCTCGGCAGCTCAACAAAAACCATAACCCTTGCGCTCCCGATTCCGAAGCTCTGATCGGATGCGAACGCCTGAATTTTAAGCGAACCCTTTTCTGTGTTCTGCGAAAGAAAATCATTGATATCCCTGCATCTCTGTCTTTGCTCCGCACTTGAATTTTCATTTACGGATGCACAGGCTCTGCGAAGATTTTCCGCAACATCAACGGTTGAAATATCACTCTGCGCCACATCTTCGGCAACTGACGATGACTGCGCAGGAAGAACAATCTGCGGCTCTTTTTCAGCTTCTTCTTCGGGCAGGGGATTGCTGCGGTCTCTTTCAAAAGTACCTTTATTCTCAATAGCTTCGTTCATTTCCCTGACCTTTTTATCATTATTTGACGGCGAATTATCCGAAACGGAATTCCTTTTGCTGAATTCTATCATTTCAGCCTTGTATTTATCCATAAGCCTTTCCATTTCTCTTCTGTCCATATCAAAACCTCCATTCACTATTTCAGCATATTCAGGAATGGAGATTTTGTTACAAAAAAAGAGACTTATCCGAAGATAAGTCTCAATTAAATCAGAACTTTGTTATTGTGCCTGCATCATATTCAAACGGAACAAATCCCGCTTCAAGTGCAGGGCTGTTTTGTGCAAGAGTGAAATCACGGTTCTGTGCATCCTTGAAAATCGGGTCTGCAAAAACAGCGTTGTTATAATATCCGCGAGCAGTCATTATAACAAGAGATTTTCTTTCGAAAAAGCTCATTGAGTCGCCCGAATAAACATTTCCGCCTTTGGTGTAATCCCAATAAACATTGCTGTTATCAATGAACCAATCTGGATCCGTTGTGAGCGCATACATGGTTGCATTATCGGTAACAAGAATGTTGTTTGTGAGTGTGAGCGAGTTGTGTTCTTCGTTTTTTGTTATTCTGAATGCACCGTCACCGCCGAAAGCAAAGATATTGTTTCTTACGATATTATCCTTGCCGTAATGCTGATGGAAGGTCTGTGAAGAGCAGTCATAAACAAGGTTGTTTTCAACAAGCATACCGCTTGAACCTTCGTCGAGATAAATACCCCATCCGCCGTAGCCGTATCTGCCTTCATCACAGCCGACGTTATAAATCACATTTCCGCTTATAACGGTATCGGGCTGAATTCCGAGAGTATAAATTGCGCCCATATCCGAAAGCCAGCCGTTGCCGATATCATAAATGAGGTTGTCACAGATTTTTATGTTGTTGGTTGAATTTGCGGAATATCCCCAGTTCCAGCCAACGGAAATGCCTGTGTACCATCCGTCATGGATTTCGTTGTTTGTGAGATTACAGTCAATCGCATGGGTAAGAAGAATACCGATGGCGTTGTTGAAAATTCTTCCGTATTTATTGATATGGCAATCTCTGACATTGACATTTTTCGTTGTTGCGGGAACAACAAAATCGCCGTGGATGAAGATGGCATTTGCGCCGATTTCATTGAACATACAGCTTGTCACATCGCAGTTTTCCGATGCTTTGTCAAACTTGATGGCGGTATATGATATATTTTCGAAACGGCAATCGGTAAAGTTGATATCGGATGATGAAGAAATATAAATTGCCGCCGGCACCTCATAAGCCGCCTGCGGATGATCCGCTCCGTATTCAATGGTCTGGTACATGGGGTGTGAGGGAGCAAAAGCCTTACCGGTGTGAGTTCCGTCCACATGATTCCAGTCTGTATTTTCAAAGCTGATACCTTGGAAAGAAATGTCTGCTGCGCCGTTTAAAGTAATCAGTTGTTCGTTAATTCCTGCATAAAGCACAGTGTTTTCAAGTGTGTCACCGACCTGAGGAATGTAATAAAGTTTTTCTTCACTTCTGTCAAGATACCATTCGCCGGGAAGAGAAAGAGCTTCCTTTACATTTTCAAAAATATAGTTGTCTTCAACTCTTATTCTCATTGCCGAAGGTTTGGTCACTTGAATTCTTCCTGTTTCCGTATTAACGGAATGTATCGGCAGAAGGTCATCACGCCAGAAATGCATAATTCTTACATCAACATCATCGGGATTTTTAAAATCAAGAATATCATTTTTGTCAGCGTAGAAAGCCAAGGCGTGGGTAAAGAAATCAGGAGCATGTGACCCGGGAATCGATTCTTCAGCAAGAGGTTCTCCCGAAACTTTAAAAACGCCTGTTTTAGGATAGTTTGAGCGTGCAAGTCTGTTGCCGTCTTTGAAAAGCGAACGGAAATAGTCATCATCGCTCTTTACGGGCATATCAGTTACAAATGCATTGACACCGTTGATTGTTGTTTCCTGCCAACTGCCGCTGATTTCTTTTGCTCCGCTGAAAACAACCTTTTCATCGGGATATGAACGGTAAAGAACATCACTTCTGTCCGCAGAAGTGAATTCCAAAGTATCTTCTATCGGATATGTACCTTCTCTGAACCAGACCGTAGCAGCACCATCGTCAGAAATACTCTTGAGAATTTCTTTTGCTTTTTCAATGGTTTTCAGGGGATTTTCGAGCGTTCCCGAATTGCTGTCATCACCGTCGGGTGAAACAACAAGGTCATATTCGCCCATAACAAATTCGCCTTCGTCAAATTCGATCTGCACCTTTTCGTCTGTTTCGCCGAAAACACCTTCAATCGGTGCGGCAGGGTTAAAAATAAGACCGAGCCATGTTATGAATGCAGTAAAAAAAGCAACAATTTTTGTCATATCTGCTTCTCCCTTTATTTTTCAATTTTAACCTGAACGGGTTTGCGGTTCTTGAAATAGGTTACATATTCAAATCCGCAGTTTTCAGCAATTTCATAGCCGTTATCAATGCCTGCGCCGACATGCTCAGTGAAATGTGCATCCGAGCCGAGAGTGAGAAATTCGCCGCCGAGTTCCTTGAATCTGCGGACATAATTTTCCGTAGGCATCGTTTTGCCGATGGGCTGACGCAGACCGCTTGTGTTGATTTCAAGCGCCTTTCCGTTTGCGATAAGAGTTCTGAAAATCTCATCGGTAACATCATCATATCTGCTCAGTTCAATCTCTTTTCTGCCCGCCTGAACAATATATCTCATGGGATATGTGAGATGAGCGAAGGTATCAAAACCGTTCCACTTTGCAAGAATAAGCTCTTCTTCAAAATATCTGTCGAGCAATGAATAGATTTCGTCGGCGGTCATGCTCTTATAGTCAAGGTCGCCGAAGTCGGGCATTTCACGGAGATTGTGAATTGAACCGATAACAAAATCATATTCGTATCTTGCAAGAGATTTTTCCGTAAGGGGTATGTCATAGGTCGGCTGACCCATTTCAATGCCTCTCATAACCGTGATTTTATCCGCAAAGGTTTCACGGGCATAAATTATATCTTCGTAGCTTGTCTTTTGACGGGTATCAAGATTATGTCTTTCAAAAAAATCAACATCGAAATGGTCTGTGAAAGCAATTACGGAAAGACCGTTTTCAACAGCTGAATTGCACATTTCGGACGCTGAATAATGCCCGTCAAACGAACTGTGGGTATGCATATGTAAGTCAATTTTGTTTTTGTAGTTCGCCATGGTAACACCTCTTATTTAAAATCGGAATTAATATATCACAGCATGAAGATTATGTCAAATAATCTTTGATTGTTGCCGTTACAAATGTAACACTGTTGGTGTTTTTAACCAAAAACAAGCCCAAATCATTGTAAGATAAACTAATTGTAATTAATAACATAAATATGTTAAAATTTCTCATGTGTAAAACACAAATATGTGCAAGAGGTGTTAAAAATGAAAATCAAAAAACTGATAAGCATAATGCTTATTCTTGCCACGGTGCTTTCGGTATTCTCCGTTGCAGCCTATGCAGACACTACTCCCGAAATAACAACCGTCACAACAGAACATATTGAGGATTTCGACACCGAAACTCCCGTTATTCTTGTTCACGGCATGAGCCAGAATGATACATATATGCTCGACGAAAACGGCAACAGAATTCCTGATGACAACGGTTATGTCACAGGCTGGCCTCTCGAAATCGATGTTATGGCCCTCGTTAAGGAAGCTCTGCCCGAACTTCTTCTTTCAATCATCACAAGAAAAGACATGGGTCTTTCCGAAGCTATGAGAAAAGGCGCTTACAACGCTCTTTATGTTCTTCACAAGGATAACAAAGGCAACTATCTCACAGAAGTTGAAGTTCCCTGCTACGAATGCCCCATGAGCGAGCTTGACCCCGAAGTGAAAAAAGCATATTATGGCTTCCTTCCCGTTCAGGAGCTCGGCGAAATCATCGGCGAAGACAAGCTCTACTATTTCGGCTATGACTCATTCGGCGATGTTATCTACGAAACAGACAAACTCCATAACTACATCCATAATGTTGTTCTTCCCCAGACAGGCGCAGAAAAAGTTAAAATCTGCTACATCAGTCTTGGCGGTACAATCGCAGTAAATCATTTTGAAACATATCCCGAAGATCTTGATATCATCGATAAGGTTGTGTTCATCGCACCTGCAATCGACGGTTCAAACATCATCGGCGACCTTCTTACAAACAACCTGAGCGTTTTCTATGATGATAACGTTCTTTATGAAGAACTTCTTGTCAGCCTTATGGGCGACACTCCTCTCTCATATCTTCTCAACATGGTTCTTCGCATTCTTCCCGACGATGTTCTTAAATCAGCTCTCGGTTCACTTGCAGAAGGCGTTGCCGATGCAGGCGTCCGCAGAACAACAATCATGTGGGCACTCTGCCCCACTTCATACTATCCTGCCGCAAAAGAGAAGTGGCTCTCCGACCCTGAATACTCAGCTATTCTTGAAAAGGTTGAGCATTTCATGAAGGCAAGAGCAAACTTTGAAAAGAATCTCAGAACTCTTCAGTCAAAGGGCACAGAAGTTATGAGCGTTTGCTGCTATGATGTTCCTCTTGTTGCACTCTGCAAGGATTACAAGGTCACAAACGCTGACAGAGTTATTCATGCCGCATCACCCGCAATGGGCGCAACATTTGCAGATTTCGGCACAACTCTCGGCGCAAACTACAAGGCAGCAGGCACATACTGCAGCAACCCCGACCACAATCACCTTTCACCCGACGGTGTTGTTGATGCAACAACGGGTCTCCTCCCCTGCACAACATGGTATTTCAAGGGTCAGCCTCACGAACAGCTTCCCAACAATGACGTTGTTCTTAAGCTCGCAATCCGTGCAATGACAGATAACAATATGCACGATGTTTATTCAAACCCCGTTGAATATCCCCAGTTCAACGAATACAGACTTATCAACACCGCAAAACTCTATATTGAAAACTGGGAAGAAGCAGACAAGTCAAAAATCTCCGCAGATGACAAAGCTGCAGTTGAAGCTGCAATAGCAGAAATCAATGCACTTCTTGAAGAAACAATCATCGATTCCGAAGCATGGCTTGAAGCTGAAGCTACTCTCAAGAGCGCTCTCATCAATGCAGGCGTTATCGAAGACGATTCACCCACCAAGATTGAAAACATTCTCAATGTTATTCTTAAAACAACCAATCAGGGTATAAACCGCATTTTTGAAATTCTCTGATAATCACTAATACAGCCGTTGAATAAATCCAAATTTGATAGTGAATATTATCAAATAAACAAAACGAAAGGATGATGATTTATGGGTTCGGTTACAGTATTATTTTTACCGTTTTTTCCTATCATTTATCTAATTATGTTTTTAGGAAATTTATTTGGAACATCAATTGGTGTGAATGTAACAGAAGTTACCTTGCCCTATAATGAGGATACAGGCTTGGTCTGGAAATGCGAAAAAACCGATTACGGTTGGTTTGAGCTTTCAGAAACAAGAGTCGAAGGTAATACACAGGTTTTTGTTTTTGAAGCAGAAGCCAAAGAATCCTATTGTAGTGAAGTTGTATTCACTGCTGAAAACGGAGAAGAACTCGTTTATCGTGCCCGTGATGTTTCAGGTTTTCCGATATGGGGAAAGGTTAAGTTGTATGCACCCGATGAATATGTAATTTATGATTATGTGCCTAAAGCTAAAAACAAGGTTGAGAATGCATATTGGGCCAGAACTGCATCAGGAACACAAGATGATGATTACCTTTTAAGAAAAACAGAAGTTGATGGTGAAACAGCATTCAGAGTTATTTGCTTTGAAGATAAGCCGTTCAGGCATAGATACAGATATTCTGCTTGGAATTCAGACAAGGGTAATACAACCTATGAAGGAGTAACAGTCAAATTCACATATACAAAAGAAAGTGGTTTGAAAATAGACGAGTCTTATGAAATTTATTCATCGGTAACTCAGTGATAAAAAATTATACAAAATGCCGTCAGGTCGAAAAACCTGACGGCTCTTTTTTAAAAACAAAAACAGCTTGCACGGTAAACCATGCAAGCTGAAATTTTTAGTCGAGCTTTGCTTTGAGATAGTTATCGTAGAAATCCTTAACGCCTGCATAGAAATCATCAACTGTACCGTCATTCTTCATGATGTAGTCAGCCATTTTTTCGCTTTCGCTGGTGTGGAAGATTTCTTCTTCGTGGATATCGTTTTCACGAAGCTTTTCAACGCTCTTGCCGTCTCTTTCTGAGCCTCTTGCAAGCATTCTCTGATAACGTACTTCGTCATCGCTGATAACAACGTCAACAAGAACAAACTTGTCGCCGAATGCCTTCTTGAAAACTTCGATGTCTGAAGGAGGACGGATGCCCGAAACAAGGAAGTTGGGAGCATCGGATTCCTTAATCTTTTTAACAATCATTTCGGGGAAGAAAGTCTGACCGTTAGCGGTCATATATTTCTTTGAAGTAGCGTGAAGATTGTCACGGGTAAGCTCAAGACCGTCCTGAGCAGCGAGTTCTCTTACAACGTCACCGATTGAAATCATGGGGAAGTCATAAGTCTTTGCAACATATTCAAGGAAGAAATCCTTGCCTGTGCCGTTTTTGCCGACAGCAGCTAAAACCATTGTAATTACCTCCAATATTTTGATAGTAAAATTTTACATTATATTACGGCTTTTGTCAACGGATTTTTATGCCAAAAAAGAGCGAAACCGCATCCTTTAAGATACGGTTTCGATGAGGAGTTGTATATAAAAGGGTATGTAGCAGCTTTATTCGTCCATGCCGAGAAGCTCATTAACACTCATATCAAGAACTTCAGAGAGTGCCTTGAGTTCAAAATCGGTAACAAATCTGAGCTGACCTTCAAGCTTTGAAAGTCCCGAAGCGTTGAGATCGATACCTTTGATCTGGAGCTGAGTAAGAAGATCCTTCTGCTTCATGTTGATTTCCTTGCGTCTTGCCTCGATTTTAGCTCCGACAATGTTTCTGTCGCCAAGTGACTGCTTTCTGATTCTCATTTCTTCGTCCTCCGCCGATTTAAAATTCATATTTTAAAAATATACAGTTTGTATAATTTCGATGCAATGTTGCAAGAATTTACACATTCCATGTCCATAACGGTGATTTTATCACACTTTTATAAAAAAAGCAACACTTTTTTATAGGCAGATTTTATAATTTATCTGATATATTCTATAAGAACAAGAATATAGTGATAAGCTACTGGAAGAAGTATCGCAGGCACCATGTTAAGAGTTCTGAACTTTTTCTCAAGAAAGAAATTAAATCCTATTGCAACGATTATCGCATATCCGACCATACAGATTTGAGTGAGCAATTCTCCCTGAAGTATACTGCTGAGAGAACCTGCAAGAAGGCTGATTCCGCCCTGATAAATGAGCATCGGAATGCACACAAAAACAACACCGAATCCGAGTGTTGCACCAAAAATAACCGCATTCACAAAATCAAGAGCGCTCTTGACAAAAAGCACAGAGCTGTCACCCGTCAGACCGTCATTGAGCGAACCGATAATTGACATTGCACCCACACAGAAAAGAATTGTACCGTTGATGAATCCCGAAGCAAAACCGCCGTCTTTGAATTTTGAATCGATTTTTTTGCAGAAGGAATCAAAGCGGTCATTGAGCTTTATCATTTCACCGATAAGAGTACCTGTAACAAGAAAAACAATGAGCAACAATTCACCGCTGCTTTTGAGCGAACCGTTTTCAACGGTGAACATATTTGAAATAACGCCGTTCAAACCGATTATCAGCACTGCAATTCCGAGAGATTTGTTGATTCCTTCGGCATAACTCGGTTTTATACCCTTTTTGAGAAGCAGACCGATGAGTCCGCCGATAATAACCGCAACGCAGTTGACCAATGTTCCCGTCATAATACCACCTCCGTTTTTAACGAAAAGAGTTTATCACTTTGCCGTGTAAAAGTCAAACGGTTTTATTACAAAAAAACAGTCTCCGACGATGATTTTGTCAGAGACTGTTTTTATATACATTATTAAATAATAGTGAATGCATCAATTTCAGCCTGAACTTCTTTGAGCAAGCTGTTGATTGCCGTTTGTTTCGGGCCGTAAAGAGTGCATCCTGCAGCGCCCATGTGTCCGCCGCCGCCAAGTCTTTTGCAGATAGCGGAAGCATCTATATCGCCGTGGGTTCTCACGGAAGCCTTGAAGTTTCCGTCCTTAAGCTCTCGCATTGTTACACCTACGAGCACACCTTCAACCTGACGGGGAAGATTTGCAAGGCGGTCAACTTCGCTTTCGTCCGAGCCTGCTCTTCTGAACATATCCTGCGTAACGCAGATAAGAGCGCATTTATCGGAGAAATAGAATCTCATGCTGTCAAGAGCAAGGCGTTCAAGCGCCGCATAGGTTTTGGTCTTTGTTTCAAAGAAAACCTGAATGATGTTATAAGTGTCAGCGCCGAGTTTGGCAAGCTGTGCCGCAATTTCAAATGTTCTGACCGTTGTGTTTGAGAAACGGAAGCAACCCGTATCGGTTGAAACGCCCGTAAACAGACACGAAGCGATTTGCGGAGTTATTTCAACATTCATAATCACGAGAAGCTGATAAATCATCTCTGCTGCAGATGCCGAATCAGGCTCAAGGCAGACTTTGTCCGCATAGAGCATATTTGAACCGTGATGGTCTATGCACAAATCAATTCTGCCGTCATAAATCCCTTCGTAACCTCTGCCGAGAAGCTTTATATCCGCAACATCCACCGCCACGATAAGCTCAGGCTCAAATTCAGGGAATTCAAGATTCTCAAACATGAACGAGAAATCCTTGGGAATCGGGTCGGAACAATCCACCTTCACCGTTTTGCCCTTCTGCTGAAGAGCTCTTGCAAGCGATGTCGCACTTCCGAGAGTGTCACCATCGGGATGCGCATGGCAAAGAAGCAGAATATTATCTGAATTTTCAAGGAGCTTTGCAGTTTCATGCAAGTCAATTCTCATTGACAAAACACCCCTCATTCCTCGTTAGTTTCTTTCATATTTCCGAGCATTCCTGCGATTTTCATGCCTCTTTCGATGGAATCATCCGCAACGAATTTAAGCTCGGGGGTCTTGCGCAGACGAAGTCTTTTACCGACTTCTCTGCGAATATAACCCGTTGCCGCAGTAAGACCTTTTACGGCAAGTGCGGCTGTTTCAATGCCCTCCATTGCGCTGATATACACTTTTGCAAAGGATGCATCGGAGCTTACTTCAACATTGACAACCGTGAGCAAGCCCTGAATTCTCGGGTCTTTGAGTTCGCGCATAATAGCCGCAATTTCACGCTTTATATCTTCCGATACTCTGTCTATTCTGTATCCTGACATTATAAATTCACCTTAATCTCTGTATTCCTCGGTAATAAATGCTTCAAAGATATCGCCTTCCTTGATATCGTTGAACTTATTAAGACCGATACCGCAGTCATATCCCGATGCAACTTCCTTAACGTCATCCTTGAAACGGCGGAGTGATGACATTTCGTCTTCCGCAACAACAATACCGTCTCTGACAACTCGGATTTTTGCGCCTCTTGTGATTTTACCGTTGATAACATGGCAACCTGCAATATTACCGACGGAAGAAATCTTAACAACCTGACGGACTTCTGCCTTACCGATATCAACATCTCTGAACTTGGGAGCAAGCATACCCTTGATAGCTGCTTCAACTTCTTCGATGCAGTCATAGATAACTCTGTAGCATCTGATTTCAACGCCGTCACGCTCTGCACTTTCGCTTGCAACGTTATCGGGTCTTACATTGAAGCCGACAATAATTGCATTTGAAGCATTGGCGAGCATAACGTCGCTTTCGGTAACAGCACCGACTGCGCTGTGGATAACCTTAACTCTTACTTCTTCGTTTGAGAGCTTCACAAGACTCTGCTTAACTGCTTCTGCCGAACCGTGAACGTCAGCCTTGATGATGATATTAAGATCCTTGAGCTGACCTTCCTGAATTGAAGCAAATAGATTATCAAGAGTAACCTTCTGGAATTCCTTGAACTGCTCTTCCTTAGCCTTAGCCTTTCTCTGTTCAACGAGTTCT
>JAZRJH010000170.1:0-6223 GCA_045645685.1 Acutalibacteraceae bacterium | reverse complement strand
GGGAAGGCAGGGTGCGGGGAAGCTTACGCCCTTGAGCTTGATGTCTGACTTGGGAGCGCACATTGTGTCGCCTGTCTTGAAGCTGGAGAGCTTTGTTACGATACCGATATCACCTGCAAGGATAGCCTGAGCTTCTTCCTGTTTGCCGCCCTTGGGGAATACGATTTTACCCATTCTTTCGGATTCGCCTGTGCGTTCATTATAAGCGGGTGTATCGGGAGTGATTTTACCTGAAATAACCTTGAAGTATGACATTTTACCAACGAAGGGGTCAGCAACGGTCTTGAAGCAGATAGCAGCAAGGGGGCCGTTTTCGTCGCAAGTGATGTCGCCTTCGGAAGCAACCGATGCAGCGTCGGGAGCTGACTGAACGATACTGTTGTTGATAAGGTCAACAGCTTCAAGCTGATAACCCGAGCAAGCATATACGGGGCAGATTTCGCCTGCAAGGATACCTTCTTTAAGGCCTCTGTCAACTTCCTCGTCTGTAAGGGGAGTGCCTTCAAAGAATTTTTCCATAAGCTCATCGTCTGCGCAGGCAACTGCTTCGAGGAATGCTTCTCTCATTCTGTTTGTTCTCTCATCGTTTTCGGGCATGGGAGCATCTGAACGCTTGCCGTCTTTATATGAGAATGCTTCGTTTCTTGAGAAGTCAACGTAAGAAATAACCTTGTCGCCTTCAACGTAAGGAACAACAACGGGGCAGATCTTGTTGCCGTATTCTTCTCTGAGTGAATCGAATGTCTTATAGAAGTGAGCATTTTCGCCGTCGCACTTTGTGATTGCGAACATCTTGTTGATGCCTCTTTCAGTTGCAGCCTTGAATGCCTTTTCTGCGCCAACGTCAACAAGATGGCCTGATGCAAGAACGATAAGAACTGCGCCTGCTGCGCGCATACCTTCGCTCATGCCGCCTGCGAAGTCGAAAAGACCCGGAGTGTCTATAATATTAATTTTTGTATTTTTCCATTCATATGAAGCAATTGCGGATGCAATTGAACACTTACGTCTTTTTTCTTCTGCGTCAAAGTCCATAACGGTGTTGCCGTCGGTTACTCTGCCGAGTCTGTCTGTTGCATTGGAAATATAAAGCATTGCCTCTGCAAGAGTTGTTTTGCCTCGTCCGCCGTGACCTGCAAGAACGATGTTTCTGATGTCTTTTGCGCTGTAAGATTTCAAAGAAATTCCTCCTTAGGATGGTATATCATAAATGTCCGCAAATGCACAACGGACCGAAAAAAGAATTTTCTTATTTAATACTATACCGTGTTAAATAGGATTATATCACAAAAGTTTTTCAATTTCAATTGTTTTTTTAGTAAATTTTACGAAAGAAAAGCAGAAATTTGTCGAAACAATATTCCGATAAAGAAAAACTGATTTGTGACAGTTATAATTCACAAAATTCCGGGCTTTATTTTTAACAACTTGCATAAAAAAGGGACAGCCGAAGCTGTCCCTTGAAATAATGTTTGTTAATTTTTAACAGGAGAAGGTCTGTGTTTGGCGGTAAATTCCGATGCAACGATTTTGATAACGCTCACAAATGCGACCATTTTATCTTCGAATTCAAAATCTTTTCCCGTCTGTGTTTTCATCAGAAGCGAAAGAGCCTTTTTCTTTTCTTTGGCATCATCTTCAATGATTTCGGCAAGACCTTTGCCCATAACGGAAGCATAGGTTATTCCGTAACGGCAGGCAATGTCGCCTTCAAACGGCTCAATGTCGCATTCCATTTCAAAGAAAACCTTGGGATTCGCTCTCATAACATCGAGCTTTCTGCCCCTTCTTGCACCGTGAAGATAGATGATGAGTTTGTCATTTTCGAAAGTGTAGCCGTAATTCATCGGCACAACATAAGGCTCATCGCCGTCAACCATTCCGATGTGGGTGATTTTTGATTTGTCAAGAATTTCAATGATTTTGTTGATGTCAGTTATTTCACGCTCTCTGCGAGTCATTCCGTTAGGCATTTTTTTGCTCCTTTATTTAATATTGCGACCGTCTCACAATGTCCCGTTCTCGGGAACAGATCCACGGGAGTTGCTTTTTCGGCGGTGTATCCGAGATTTGCGAAGATTCCGCAGTCACGGGCGAGAGTTGCGGGGTCGCATGAAACATAAACTATTCTGTCGGGATTCATTTCAACTGCTGTGTTTATCATTTCAGGGCTGCAGCCTTTTCTCGGCGGATCAAGAATGATAACATCGGGCTTCACGCCTTCGTTTTTGAGAGTTTCCGCTGCTTTAGCCGCATCCGAGCAGATGAATCTTGCATTTGATATTCCGTTAAGGCTGGCGTTGATTTTTGCATCTTCAATTGCTTCGGGCACGATTTCAACTCCGATGACGGTTTTTGCATTCTTTGCCATTGAAAGTCCGATTGTACCTGCGCCGCAATAAAGGTCGAGCAGGGTTTCGTTCCCCGTCAGAGAAGCATATTCCGCTGCCTTGTTATAAAGCTTTTCCGCCTGATTACGGTTTACCTGATAGAAAGAAAGGGGAGAAATGCGGAATTTCAGACCGCAGAGAATATCGGTAATGCAGTCTTCACCCCAAAGAGTGCGGCATTTGTCGCCGAGAATTACGTTTGTATCCTTTGTGTTGGAATTTATGATAATACTCTTTATTGCATTTTCTTTTTTGGTGAGCATATTTACAAGCTCATCTTCGGCGGGGAGCTTTTTTCCGTTGATAACGGCGCACACCATGATTTCACCGCTTGCAGTTCCTTTTCTTATATATATGTGGCGCAGCAGACCCCTGTTTTTTGTTTCGTCATAAACAGATACATTATATATTTTAATATATTCCGAAAAAACAGCAAGGATATCCTTGAATTCTTCGGGTTGAAGAAGACAGTCGGGGCAATGGATAACTCTGTGGCTGTGGGGTGCATAGAATCCCGTTCGGATTTCGCCGTTTTCGGTTGCAACGGGATACTGCGCTTTGTTGCGATAACGGCAATCGGAATCCGAGCCGATGATAGGTTCAAATTCGGGAGAAATTCCGCCGATTCTTCTGAAACATTCGGCAACATGGTCGGCTTTGATTTTTTTCTCCGCTTCATAATCCATGTGAGAAAAAACACAGCCGCCGCATTTGAGATAAACGGGACAATCGGGTGCAATTCTGTCAGCCGAAGGGGTAATAACCTCTTCAACCTTTGCGAATGCATAGCTCTTTTTCACCTTGAGAATGTGTGCGGTAATCTCATCATCGGGTGCGGTTGCAGGCACAAAAATCGCCATGCCGTCATACCGACCCACGCCGCTTCCGTTGATTGAGCACGAGTCTATTTTAAGATTTATTCTGTCATTTTTCTTGATTTCCACAGTATGCCTCCGACATATATACTTCAGATATTATATCACAAACAATCGATGGGAGCAATTGTTTTTTATTTGTTTGTGAAATGTTAAATCGGGCCTTTTATATTCATTCTCACCAAACAAAGCGAAGCAAATGCCTGACGGGTTTGGAATAAATTTCATTGATTTACATAGTATAATTTGGTATAATACCATGGAAAATTTTTGTGGAGGTACAACATGAAGAAACTTGCAATCAAAATCACGGCAATATTTTTTGTTCTTATCTTCTCACTTTCGAACGCATTCACAGCAAGCGTTTTCGCCGTTGACGAAATAACAGACGGCGGAATCACAAACGGAGAAGTTACCGAAGGCGAAAACAATGGTACCGAAGGCGAAACTCCCGAAGAAACTCCCGAAGAAACACCCGATGAAGTTCCCGATCAGACACCTGTTCTTGTTCTTTCCGCAGAAAAACTTATAATCGCAGCATATGAAAGCACAAAGATGACCGCATATGTTTCGGGCGTTGAAACTCAGCCTGAAATTTCATGGACATCATCAAACACATCTGTTGCGGCTGTTAACAAGGAAGGTACGGTTTACGGTATCGGCAAGGGTACAGCAACAATTTATGCAACAGTAACAGTCAACGGAGAGATTATCAGAGGCGAATATGATATCACCGTTACCGCCTCAAAGAATTTTGTAAGATCGTTCCTTGAAGGTCAGCAGATTCTCAGCTATCAGTACAGCTATATCGACGACTATTATTACACAAACGACAAGGATGCATGGCAGTATAATTTCGGCTTCGGCAAGATTTATGATATTGCTTCACCCTTTATCCTTCTTGAATATGACTATATCCGAGTTTTCTTTACTTATGAAGACAAAGACTGGGTGCTCCAGATGTGGAAGGGTCAGTACGGTCTTATCTTCTACGGCGGCGAAGTCGGTATTTACAACAGACCCCATGTTGACGACGGTCTTTCAGAGTGGACATTCTTCAACTGCCCTGCAGAAGAAGACTGGCTTGGCATGGAAATGACTCTCTGGCACGAACAGCTTGACGGCTCATGGGTTCGTGAATTCACAAGAGAATACGACAAATACTGGTGGTGCACAGGCTTCAAAAACGGTCACCTCAGAAATGTTGAACCTGCAGATGAACTTCGTCTTACAGGCAGAATCACTTTCAAGGATGAAGAAATGGCAAGAATCGTTTCTGAAGGTCTGCTTGCCTGCGGATTCAAGAAATCTGATTCAAAAGATGACATGAAAATTGACCGCATATACACAGAAGGCAGCGATGTTTATTACAGCTGGCAGGAAATTTCCGATGCAGAAAGCACAATGGCAATCAAGTTCATCGGCGGTGCAATGTCAGCATGGACATTCATAACATTACTTCCTCTTTTTGTTCCCATGGCGATGTTCTTCCTTACAGTATTCGGATGGGGCGCAGTTCTTGTTTCAGTTATTCTTTAATTAATTTTCAAAAAAAGGGTTTACAATTCAAAAACATTGTGATATAATCCCTTTTGCTATGCCCGTCACTCGGGTTGCGGAGTAAACCTCAACGAGGTGATCACCTGCCGCATTCTGGGGACGCAGGCAAATATATTAATGAGGTGAAAGAAAATGACACAGGCAGAAAAGACCGCAATCATGCAGGAATATGCTCTTCACGAGGGCGACACAGGTTCACCCGAAGTGCAGATCGCAGTTCTCACAAAGAGAATCAACGACCTTACAGACCATCTTAAGATTCACAAGAAGGACCATCACTCAAGAAGAGGCCTTCTCATGATGGTTGGTCACAGAAGAAACCTTCTTGCATACCTTCAGAAGGTTGACATTGAACGTTACCGTTCAATCATCGCAAGACTCGGTATCCGTAAATAATTTGTCTATAAAGCGGGCAGGAACACATCATTCTTGCCTGCTTTGTTGCGTTTTAGCAGCAAATTAATCTGTTAAAACGCTAATTCGCTACAGTCTTAAAGTTTGCATCTTTCAGGCGGCATATTATAAGGTTTTAGCGGTAAATCGAGAATTCATTCTGTGAGTTTTGGATTTATTGCTAAACCCGACCCCGCCGCCTGTGGAAATATATTACACAGAGAAGTAAAAGAAAATGTTTTTTGAACCTTTTACAAAGTACGAAACAGAAATCGCAGGCAGACCTTTTGTTGTTGAAGTAGGCAAAATGGCTCAGCTTGCAGGCGGTGCATGCCTTGTTCGCTACGGCGAAACCAACGTTCTTTGCACAGCTACAATGGCTGCAAAGCCCAGAGAGGGTGTTGACTTCTTCCCCCTTTCAGTTGACTATGAAGAGAAACTCTATTCAGTAGGCAGAATTCCCGGCTCATTCCAGCGCCGTGAAGGCAAGGCAAGCGAAAAGGCAACTCTCGCTTCCCGTGTTATCGACAGACCCATCAGACCTCTTTTCCCCAAGGATATGAGAAACGATGTAGGCGTTGTTGCAACAGTTATGTCAGTTGACCCTGACTGCCAGCCCGAAATCGCTGCAATGCTCGGTGTTTCAATTGCTATTTCAATTTCAGAAATTCCCTGGGACGGCCCCGTTTCAAGCGTTGTTGTAGGTCTTGTTGACGGTAAGTATGTTATCAACCCCACTCTTGAAGAAAGAGCAAAGAGCGATATGTATGTTACCGTTGCTTCAACAAGCGAACTCGTTGCTATGATTGAAGCAGGTGCAAACGAAGTTTCAAACGATGATATGTACGACGGTATCATGTTTGCTCACAAGGAAAACCAGAGAATTGTTGAATTCATCAACATGATTAAGGCTGAATGCGGCAAGGAAAAGGTTGACTTCCCCTCAAACGATCCCGATCCCGAAATGTACGAAGCAATCAAGGATTTCGCAATCGAAGATATCCG
>JAZRJH010000169.1:0-11643 GCA_045645685.1 Acutalibacteraceae bacterium | reverse complement strand
CACAGACCTGCAGATTTGTAAATAACGTGTTAAAACAAAAAACAGACCCGAAAAATCGGGTCTGCAAAATGTGAAATTACATCATTTCGGAAAGCTGAACGGGTCTGCCTTCTGCAACGGATTTCTTTGCTGCAAGGGCAACAAGAATTGAGTTAAGACCGTCTTCGCCTGTTGTGGGGGTGGGTTTATCTTCGATAACCGCATCAACAAACTGGAGCATTTCATCTCTGAATGACTGCATATATCTTTCAAGGAAGAAATAGAGAGGCTTATCGGCAACAACGCCTTCCTCACCCATGAACACAACGTTAGTGGGAGTATCGTTTGAAGCAACGGCTGCACCCTGGCTGCCGAAAACTTCGATTCTCTGGTCATAGCCGTATGCTGCGCGGCGGCTGTTATCGATAACGCCGACTGCGCCGTTTGCAAACTTAAGGCTGATAACTGCTGTGTCAACATCGCCTGCTTCACCGATTGCGGGGTCAACAAGGCAGGTTGCATTTGCATAAACTTCGGTAACTTCGCTTCCTGCAAGGAAACGAGCCATATCGAAATCATGAATTGTCATATCAAGGAACATACCGCCGCTGACTGCCGAATATTCTGCCGGCGGGGGTGCAGGGTCTCTTGAAGTGATTTTAACGATGTGAACATCGCCGATTTTTCCGTCATTGACCATTGCTCTTACGTTAGCAAAGTTATGGTCGAAGCGGCGGTTAAAACCTACCTGGAGCTTAACCTTTGCCTTTTCAACTGCAGCAATAACTGCATTAACTTTTTCGGGAGTGAGGTCAACGGGTTTTTCGCAGAAAATATGCTTACCTGCTTCGGCTGCTTCAATAGCAATATCAGCATGGATATCTGTTGAAGAACAAACAAGAACTGCTTCAACTTCAGGATCTGCAAGCATTTCCTTATAGTCATTATAAATCTTGGGAATATTGAGTTCTGCGGCAACTTTTTCCGCATTTGCCATGAAAACATCTGTGATTCCGACAACTGTTGCTGTAGGAACATTATATGTTATCGACTTTGCATGAAGGGAACCGATTCTGCCGGCACCGATGATACCGATTTTGAGCTGCTTCATTTATATCAAGTCCTTTCCTTTGATTTCTCCATAATTCTATCATAGATTTTTTTGAAATTCAATACAAATTCAAATGTTATTCGAAAATTTTTGTTTGGTTGCAAGACCGCCTCTTATATGTCTTTCAGCCTTATTTATATTAAGAATTTCTCTGACTTCGTTATAAAGTGCGGGATTGAGTTTTTTTAACCTTTCGGAAACATCCATATGCACCGTACTTTTTGATACACCGAACTTTTTGGCCGCCGCACGGACAGTTGTTTTGTTTTCAACAATATATTCCGCAAGCTCAACAGCTCTTTGCTCAACTATTCCTTTCAATATCAGCCCTCCCTAATCAATAAATACTATGACAGGGAAGAAAAAAATATGACCCGCTCTCCCGAGTGGGTCATAAGAGATTTTATTTGCATCCGCCGAAAATTCTGCATTTATATTCGCATCCCGTCGGAGTTGCGGCACATCCGCCGAGTGCAGTTTCGCGAAGTTCTGCCGGAAGACCTTTGCCGACTCTGTACATTGCATCGGACATTTCACCGAAGGGAACTGCGGATTTTATACCCGCAAGAGCCATTTCGGCACTTGTGAGTGCATTGGAAGCGCCCGAAGCGTTTCTGCTCTGGCAAGGCATTTCAACAAGACCTGCAATGGGGTCACATACAAGACCGAGCATATTGCCGATTGTGATTGACGCCGCATCAAGGCATTGTTCGGGAGTTCCGCCCATCATTTCAACCGCCGCCGCGGCAGCCATTGCCGCCGCTGAGCCGATTTCTGCCTGACAGCCTGCTTCCGCACCTGAAACAGACGCATTTTTCATCAGCAGGCAACCGATTGCGCCTGCGGTGAAAAGACCATTCACAAGCTCGTCTTCGGTAAGACTGAATTCTTCTTCAAGAGCAAAAAGGACAGAAGGAACAACGCCTGCAGACCCTGCTGTGGGTGCTGCAACGATAACGCCCATTGAAGCGTTCATTTCAAGAACAGCCTGAGAATAGATAAGCGCTTTTGTAAGAACATTGCCGCAGATTGACTTGCCTTCTGCTCTGCGCTTTTCGAGTTTTGCGGCTTCGCCGCCTATCATTCCGCCCATTGAACGGACAATTTCATTGAGCGGTTTATGAACGGAATTCCTCATGATTCCGAGAGATTTTCTCATTCTTGCATCAACGGTCGTCGCATCATCTTCACCATAGACAATTTCTCTCAGGCGCATTATTTCGGAGATGGGTTTATCTTCTTTTTTGCATAACTCAAGCAATTCTTCCGCTGTGTTAAAATCCATTTTTCACCCTCCCCTTATTTTTTGATAAGCATGGTATCCTTAACAAAAGGATTGCGCTCGATTCTCTCAACTATTTCATTTGTTATCTCTTCGTCGGATTCGATAATCATATATGCGATTCCGCCTTTGTTTTCACGGTAAACACGGAGATATGCAATGTTGACATGGCATTCTCCGAGATTTGCCGTTACCTTGGAGATAACACCCGGATGGTCTTTATGTATAACAATAAGCGAATGATATTCGCCCGTAAACAGCACTTTAACACCGTTGATTCTTGTGAGTCTTACTTTGCCGCCGCCGATTGACTCTCCCCTGACGGTGAGCACTCTGCCCGTAACATCTTCGATTTCCATATCAACGGTATTAGGATGCACTTCAGTTTCGATTGTATTTGCAACAAAAGAGAATTCAAGCCCTTCTTTTTCTGCAATCTCAAATGAATCACGAATTCTTTCGTCATCGGTTTCAAATCCCATCATACCGCCGAGAAGCGCTCTGTCTGTGCCGTGCCCTTTATATGTCTGGGCAAAAGACCCGTAAAGTGTGAATTTTACTCTTTTTATTTTTTCATGAGTCATTTTCCATGCAAGGCGGGCAATGGATGCCGCACCTGCTGTGTGCGAGCTTGACGGCCCGACCATATTGGGACCGATGACTTCAAAAACACTTATAAATGCCATACAAATCTCTCCGTTAAACAGATTTCCTCATCAATTATATTTTATATTCATTTCAAAGTCAATACGGCAGTTGAACAGTCAGAAATTAATATTGCACAATTCGATTGTATTTTATAAAAAAGCCTTGATTTTTTATATATACTTATCTATAATTGAAACATAATTTATTGGATGTGATAATTTGGAACTTTTAAAAAGAAGAATAATTGAACAAGGCAAAGCAATCGGAAGCGACGTTGTTAAGGTTGATATGTTTCTTAACCATCAGATTGACGTTGATCTCCTTTGTGAAATCGGCAAGGAATTCCGCCGAATTTTTGATTCCGAAAAAATAAACAAAATTATTACAATCGAGGCTTCGGGCATCGGTATTGCCTGCATTGCGGCGCAGTATTTTTCAGTTCCTGTTGTTTTTGCAAAAAAAGGTGCAAACAGAAATGTCGGCGATAATATTTACAAGGCCGATGTTTATTCTTTCACAAAAGGAACTACCACAACAATCGGTATTTCCAAGGATTACATAGGTCCCGATGACCGCATACTTATAATAGACGATTTTATGGCAAACGGAAAGGCTGTTCACGGTCTTATCAATATCATCAATCAGGCAGGAGCATCCGTTGAAGGCATCGGAATTGTTATTGAAAAAGGATTCCAGCCCGGCGGCGATGCACTCCGCTCACTCGGTTACAGAGTTGAATCACTTGCGGTTATTAAATCCATTGACGACGGCAAAGTTGTTTTTGGATGATAATAAAATATTTTTTGGAGGTTCAAAAAATGAAGAAGTTCACAAAAATCCTCGCAATTCTTCTTGCCCTCAGCTTTGTTTTCGGCCTTGCAGCCTGCGGCAAAACTGATGAAGGCAAAACAAACGATGACGCACTCAAAGTTGGTTTCATCTTCCTTCATGATGAAAACTCAACCTACGATCTCAACTTCATCAACGCAGCAAAAGCTGCTTGTGATGAACTCGGCGTTGAAATGATTGCAAAATACAACATTCCCGAAGGCAGCGAATGCTTCGAAGAAGCTTGCGACCTTGTTGACCGCGGATGCTCAATTGTTTTCGCAGACAGCTTCGGTCATGAAGATTATATGATTCAGGCTGCTGAAAAGTATCCCGAAGTTCAGTTCTGCCATGCAACAGGCACAAAGGCTCACACAGCAGGCGTTGCAAACTTCCACAACGCTTTCGCTTCAATCTATGAAGGCCGTTATCTTGCAGGTATTGCTGCAGGTATGAAGCTCAACGAAATGATCGAAGCAGGTCAGTTCACAGCTGAAGAAGCAAAGATGGGTTATGTAGGCGCATTCACATTTGCAGAAGTTATGTCGGGCTACACATCATTCTATCTTGGCGCAAAGTCAGTTTGCCCCACAGTTACAATGGACGTTCAGTTCACAGGCTCATGGTATGACGAAACAGCTGAAAAGGAAGCTGCAACAAAGCTTATCAACAACGGCTGCAAGCTCATCAGCCAGCACGCTGACTCAATGGGCGCTCCCACTGCTTGCGAATCAGCAGGTATTCCCAACGTTTCTTACAACGGCAGCACAGTTTCAGCTTGCCCCAACACATTCATCATTTCTTCAAGAATTGACTGGACACCTTACTTCAAGTACATGATCAACTGCGTAATCAACGGTGAAGAAATTGCTGTTGACTGGTGCAAGGGTATTCCCGAAGGTTCAGTTGTTCTTACAGACATCAACGAAAACGTTGCAGCAGCAGGCACAGCAGAAGCTATTGAAGCAGCAAAGGCTGAACTCGTTGCAGGCACACGCCGCGTATTTGATGCTTCAACATTCACAATCGGCGGCGAAGCTGTTACATCATACATGGCTGACGTTGACACAGATGCAAACTACGAGAAGGACACAGAAGTTATCGCAGACGGATATTTCCACGAATCAGAATTCCGTTCAGCACCCTACTTCGATGCAAGAATCGACGGCATCAACCTTCTTAATGAAGCATATTAATCTTTGATTTTTGTTAAGCGGAGTTTAAACGCTCCGCTTAACTTTTATTGTTGAGCTTTCAAAAGCCGATTTCAGCATATCGTTTTTTGAAAACCCAATAGCAGGAGGTAGAAAATGAGCAAAAAGGCTGCAATTGAACTTAAAAACATAACCAAAACATTCGGCAAGATTGTTGCCAACAAGAATGTTTGTCTTACCGTTTATCAGGGAGAAATCTTATCAATTCTCGGCGAAAACGGAAGCGGCAAAACCACTCTTATGAACATGATTTCGGGCATTTATTATCCCGACAGCGGTCAGATTTATATCGGCGGAGAAGAAGCTGTTATAAAATCCCCAAAAGATGCATTTGACTATAAAATAGGAATGATTCATCAGCACTTCAAACTTGTTGATGTTTTTTCTGCTGTTGAAAACATTCTTCTCGGTCTTAAGGATGACGGCAAATACAACATCAAAGAATCTTCCGAAAAAGTAAAGAATATCTGCAACCAGTACGGCTTTGAGCTTGACCTTTCAAAGAAGATTTATGAAATGTCGGTTTCTGAAAAGCAGACTGTTGAAATAATCAAGGTGCTTTACAGAGGCGCTGATATTCTTATTCTTGACGAACCTACTGCTGTTCTCACTCCTCAGGAAACAGAAAAGCTCTTCAACGTTCTTCGCCGTATGCGTGATGACGGGAAGGCAATTATCATCATCACACATAAACTTAACGAAGTTATGGCTCTTTCAGACAGAGTTTCCGTTCTTCGCAAGGGTGAATATATCGGAACTGTCAACACATCCGAAACAGATGAAAATAAGCTCACCGAAATGATGGTTGGCAACAAAATTTCTCTTAACATAACAAGAACTGAGCCTGTTGACTCGGCTGACAGACTTGAAATCAAAAACATCAGCTGCATCAACCGTGAAGGCGTCACTGTTCTCAAGGACATTTCTTTCAATGTCAGATCAGGCGAAATCTTCGGCATTGCAGGCATTGCAGGCAGCGGTCAGCGTGAGCTTCTTGAATCAATCGCAGGCTTGCAGAAACTCAATCAGGGTGAAATTCTCTACCACAATCCCAAGACCGACAAAACCGAAAATCTTCGCGACAAGACTCCCGTTCAGATCAGAGATCTCGGAGTCAGACTTTCATTTGTTCCCGAAGACAGACTCGGTATGGGTCTTGTCGGTAACATGGATATTATCGACAACATCATGCTCAGAAGCTACAAAAAAGGCAGATCTGTTTTCCTTGAAAGAAAACAACCGAAAGACCTTGCAAACAAAATCATTGAAGATCTCGGCGTTGTTACTCCCAGCGCAACTACCCCTGTCCGCCGTCTTTCGGGCGGTAATGTTCAGAAAGTTCTTGTTGGCCGTGAAATCGCATCAGCCCCCACAGTATTTATGGCGGCTTATCCCGTAAGAGGTCTCGACATCAACTCATCATACCTTATCTATAACCTTCTCAATTCGCAGAAGGAACAAGGTGTTGCCGTTATTTTTGTTGGCGAAGACCTTGACGTTTTGCTTGAACTCTGTGACAGAATCATGGTTATTTCTTCAGGCGAGATTTCAGGAATTCTTGATGCAAGAACGGCAACAAAAGAAGAAATCGGTCTTCTTATGACCAAACACAGCGGAGGTGAAAAATAATGAGTGCCAAGCAGAAAAAAGTCCACGAGCCTCTTTTTCACATTGCAAAAAGAGATACTCTCCCCACCGCAAAAGCCTGGCTTATCAGAGCTGCCGCCATTATTTTTGCACTTATCGTGTGCGGTCTTCTGACTATGCTTTTAACGGGTGAAAATCCGATCAGCGTTTACGAATCAATGATAAAAGGTGCAATCGGAACGGAACGCAGAATCTGGCGTTTGCTTCAGGATCTTGCAATTCTTCTTTGCATCTCTCTCGCCGTGACTCCTGCATTCAAAATGAAATTCTGTAACATCGGCGCTGAAGGTCAGGTTCTTATAGGCGGTCTTGCAACTGCGGCTTGCTCAATGTTCCTGAGCGATTCAATGCCTACATATCTTCTTATCCCTGTTATGTTCATTGCATCAATGCTTGCAGGTGCAATCTGGGCGGTTATCCCCGCTTTCTTCAAGGCAAACTGGAACACAAATGAAACGCTCTTCACTCTTATGATGAACTACATTGCGATTCAGCTTGTTTCATATTTCTGCTTTATTTATTCGGTTCCGAAAGGCTCGGGCAAAATTCCCCTTCTCCCCAAAGTCAGTTGGCTTCCCACTTTTGGCGATAATGACTACCTTGTGAACATTATCATTGTTGCGGTTATAACAATCGGCATGTATATTTATCTCAAATATAACAAGCACGGCTATGAAATCACTGTTGTCGGCGAAAGTGAAAACACCGCAAAATATATCGGCATCAACGTTAAACACGTTATAATCAGAACTCTTATTCTTTCGGGTGCAATCTGCGGTATTGCAGGTCTTCTTCTTGTAAGCGGCACCAACCACACAATTGCATCAAACACAGTCGGCGGCAGAGGATTCACCGCAATCATGGTTTCATGGCTTGCAAAATTCAATCCGATAACAATGATTCTTACGGCATTTATTATTGTTTTCCTTGAAAAAGGCGCAGGCGAAATCTCAACAATGTTCGGTCTTAACAGCTCTTTCTCCGAAATTATTACAGGAATTATTATTTTCTTTATTATAGGCTGCGAGTTCTTCATTAACTATAAGCTCGTATTCCGCAGCAAAAAGGAGGCGAACAGCAAATGATAGTTGCATTTATCCAGCGTGCAATAGTTCAGGGTATTCCCCTTCTGTTCGGCTCAACGGGTGAAATCATAACAGAAAAGAGCGGCAATCTCAATCTCGGTACTGCAGGCGTTATGTATGTTGGCGGTATCAGCGGTGTTATCGGCGCATTTCTTTATGAAAACTCGGTTGAAACCGTAAACCCCGTTCTTGCAGTTCTTATCCCCTTGCTTTCAAGCATTTTGGGATCTGCATTCATGGGATTCATTTACTGCCTGCTCACAGTAACACTCAGAGCAAACCAGAATGTTACAGGTCTTGCACTCACAACATTCGGCGTTGGCTTCGGCAATTTCTTTGGCGGCTCTCTTATCAAACTTCTTGATACTGACGTTCCTTCAATTGCATTGAGCGCAACCAGCAGATACTTCAAAACAGGAATTCCTTTTGCAGATAAGCTCGGATGGTTTGGCGATATCTTTCTTTCATACAGCTTTCTTGCTTATACTGCAATTGTTATTGCACTTATCACATCTTTCTATTTCAAGCGCACAAAAAGCGGTCTTCATCTCAGAGCTGTTGGTGAAAATCCCGCAACCGCCGATGCTGCAGGCATAAACGTTTCAGCTTACAAATACGGCTCAACAATCATCGGAAGCATCATCGCAGGTCTTGGCGGTCTTTATTATGTTATGGACTATGCAGACGGCGTATGGTCAAATGACGGCTTCGGCGACAGAGGCTGGCTTGCAATCGCACTTGTTATTTTTGCGATATGGCGTCCGAATCTCGGAATACTTGGTTCATTCCTTTTCGGCGGACTTCTTATTATCCACAACTATATTCCCAACCTTACTCTCAGCGCTCAGGAGCTTTTCAAAATGGCACCGTATGTTGTAACAATCCTTGTTCTTGTTGTTATCAGTATGCGCCGCAAGAGAGAAAACCAGCCCCCTGCAAGTCTCGGTCTTTCTTACTTCCGAGAAGACAGATAAAAAAACACCGTGTATGGAAATCCATACACGGTTATTTTTATGCCTTTGACTTTTTATCGGGAATTATAAATATAAACACAAGAGAGCTCAGAAGAAGCATCACAGGATAAAAAAGATTTTTGATAACATCAAAAGCGGATATCTCAAACCCGAGAGTATTGACTGCTGAAATTGCCACAAGAATCTGCGCACCGTAAGGAAGGAATCCCTGAGTGATGCATGAGAATGTGTCAAGAATCGACGCCGTCTTTTTATTTGATACACCGAAATCTTTTGCCATTTCAGAAGCAATGGGGTTTGCCATAACAATTGCAACGGTGTTATTTGCGGTTGCAATATCCATAAGAGAAACGAGCAATCCAATTCCAAGCTGACCGCTTCGTTTACCCTTAAAAATACGGCGTATACCCTGAAGAAGGGCATCAAATCCGCCATTATACTTTATAAGCGAGCAAAGAGCGGCAACGAGAATTGCGACCATCGAAGTTTCAAACATTCCCGATGCACCGTTTCCCATTCCCGAAAGAAGCTCGGCGAATGTCATTGTGCCGCCAAGAAGCATGATGATGCTTCCTGAAACAATTCCGATAATAAGAGTAAGAAAAACATTTATACCGATTATTCCGCTGATAAGAACGAGAACATACGGAATAATTTCAACAAGATTATACTCCTTGACAATTCCGCCGCTGATATCCGAACCGATAGAAAAAACGGTTATCATAACAAGAGTTATGATTGCGGCAGGCAGAACAACGGCAATGTTTGTTTTGAATTTATCTTTCATTTTGCATCCCTGACCGTTGCAGGCAGCAATTGTTGTGTCGGAAATAAACGAAAGATTATCGCCGAACATCGCACCGCCGACAACCGTTCCCACACACAAAGGAAGCGGAAATCCCGAACCCGTTGATATTGCAACAGCAATCGGAGTAATAAGCGTTATTGTTCCGACAGAAGTGCCCATTGCTGTTGAAACAAAGCTGCTGATGATAAACAAAATCACAACTGCAAATTCAGGCGGAGTTATTGAAAGAAGGAAATAAGCAACGCTTTCTGCCGAATTTCTGCCGACAACTCCGACAAAAATACCTGCAAGAAGAAAAATGATGAGCATGGTGATTATGTTTTTGTCACCGACGCCCTGCCCCATTATCCCGAATTTTTCATCAAGAGAAACATCTCGGGTCTGAATAACGGCAACAAGAAGCGCAACAAGAAATGCAACCACAACGGGAACATTATAAAATCCCATCGGCATTTTCATTACATACTCAAAAATGATTCCGAGCGACAAATAAAATACTATAAATACACCTATCGGTATAAGAGATAAAGCCTTTGATTTTTTCATACAGTACTCACTTTTTTAAAAATTATAATCGGGATAAACAACTTTTCCTGTTGTTGATGATTCAACAATCGCAAGGCAAGCAGCAACGGTTTTTGAACCTTCTCTTGCATCGGTCACAACGGGTTTATCATTAAGAACAGCATCTGCAAAAACATCAAATTCCCTTGCGGCGTTATGATTATTGACTTCAACATCAATTGTCTGCGCTTCCTTGGTGACACCCTCTTCATCAGTAACAAAAAGAGTCATGGTGGGAGAAGTGTTGTCGCAGATGATTGTTCCCTTTGTGCCGTAAATAACGGTGCGCATTGTGTAATCACGCTTACAGCCTGTTGAAACAAACACCTTGCCTGCAACGTTATTATCAAATTTCATGATTGCAATTGTTGCATCGTTATAGGGAACCATAGGAAGGAGTTTGTGTGTGCCATAGGCAAAAACTTCTTTGGGGTCACCTGCGAGCCAGCGGAGAAGGTCAACCGCATGGCATCCGCCACCGATAACACCGTGACGATTCGGGTCTGCACGCCAGTTATCACAAAGTTTCATATAATCGTGAGCATATTCCGATTCAACAAAATAAAGTTCACCGATTGTACCTGACTCAATAAGCTCCTTTGCTTTTTCAAAAGCGGGAGTAAATCTGCAAATCTGACCTACCATGAATTTTGAGCCTGATTCATCTGCAACTCTGACCATTTCTTCAAGTTCTTCACGGGTAAGAGCAAGGGGCTTTTCACAAAGAACATTCTTGCCTGAACGAAGCAAATCGCAGGACACTTTTACATGCTGCTGGTCAGGAATAGCGACGGTGACTATATCGATATCGGGATTATTAACGATATCCATATAATCCGTGAATCTTTTTTCTTCGGGAATATTATATCTCTCACCTGCAAAACGGAGATTTTCTTCATTACTGTCACAAATCGCAACAATATCAGCACCGTAGCTCATAGCACCTTCAACATGGCACATACCGAATTTCATACCTATATTTGCAACTCTTAATTTCTTATCCATTTATTTCACCCTTAAAAAATATAATATATCATATTGTAACACAACGGAGTATTGTTTTCAACAATATTCGTAAATCTGTAAAAAATATAAAATCATTTGGATTATAAAAATTCAGAAACTTTTTGCCTGCTCATTTTCTTATTATATTTTTGATAATGTTCCGAAAAAGAGAAACAAATACTTGATAAAAACATAAAAAATACCGCGTATCAAACGACACGCGGTATCTGAAATCAAGAAAAATTATGCTTTGTTAGCTGAACCGAAGAGTTCAATCTTTTCCTTAACGCAAGCCTTGATTGCTTCTACGCCGGGAGCAAGAAGCTTTCTGGGGTCGAAGCCCTTACCTTCAAGGTCTTTGCCTGCTTCGATATACTTTCTTGTAGCATCCTGGAATGCAAGCTGGCATTCTGTTTTAACGTTGATCTTTGAAACGCGGAGTGAGATAGCCTTCTGAATCATTTCAGCAGGGTTACCTGTACCGCCCTGAAGAACAAG
>JAZRJH010000168.1:0-3809 GCA_045645685.1 Acutalibacteraceae bacterium | reverse complement strand
ATAACACCTGCAGTTACGAGCGCACAAACAGCAATTGCAACAATATCTCTTGCAGCAATTTTCATCTGCTTCATGCGGGTTCTGCCTTCGCCGCCTGTGTAACAACGGCAAGTCATTGCAAATGCAAGCTCATATGCTCTTCTGAAAGAAGAAACCATAAGTGGTATGAAAATCGGGACAAGTGCTTTTGCACGCTGAATAAGACTGCCCGTTTCAAGGTCGGCACCTCTTGCTTTCTGCGCATTCATTATTCTGTCGATTTCTTCAATGAGAGTAGGAATAAAGCGAAGCGCAAGAGTCATCATCATCGCAAGGGTGTGAACTTTGATTTTGAAAACCTTGAGAGGAGAAAGTATTCTTTCAAGTGCATCTGTAAGCATTGTGGGAGTTGTGGTATAGGTTAAAAGGGAACTGATAACAACAAGGCTGACTATTCTGACCATTGTGAAAACCGCCGTGTTAACACCCTTTTCGGTAATCTTTATCTGCCACCACTCAAAATAGGTTTTGCCGCCTTCCGTGTAGAAAACATTGAGTATGGCGGTGAAAATAAGAATGATTACAATTGGCTTCAGACTCTTTAAAATCATTTTTGACGGAACTTTTGAAAGTGCCGCAGCAATGATTGCCGTGAGAGTAATCAGACCGAGAGAAAAGAAGCTCTTGCAAAGAAAAATAACGACAATAAGCCAGAATGTTGCAATGAGCTTTATTCTCGGGTCAAGATTATGAAGCACGGATTTTCCGGGATAATACTGACCGATGGTTATGTCTCTTATCACTTTGCGCTCCTCCTCTCCATGAGATTGCGGAGTATCTCTGCGCCTTGTTCAACCGTATAAACATTTGAAGGCACATCAATTCCTTTTGCACGGAGCTTTGAAAAAATCTCCGTTATTTCGGGTACATTAAGACCCATTGAACGAAGTTCGTCACCTCTTGAATAAACCTCATCAACCGTTCCCTGCATAGCAACGGAGGATTTGTTCATAACAATAACTCTGTCCGCCATTTCGGCAATATCCTCCATGCTGTGGGAAACTATGATAACGGTACTGCCCGTCTGATTTCTGTAGTTTTTTATGAGATTTATCAGATCCGCTCTGCCTCTCGGGTCAAGACCTGCGGCAGGTACATCGAAAATCAGAACTTCGGGCTGCATTGACATTACGCCTGCAATTGCAACTCTTCTTTTTTCGCCGCCTGAAAGGTCAAAAGGCGATTTATTAAGATGCTCTGCCTTGACGCCGACAAAAGCCGCCGCACGGAGAACTCTTTCTTTTATTTCACTTTCGGAAAGTTTCATATTCTTCGGTCCGAAAGCAATATCTTTATATACTGTTTCTTCGAAAAGCTGATATTCGGGATACTGGAAACAAAGACCAACCTTGAAACGGGAATTTTTAAGCGTTTCTTTATCTTTCCAGATATCAACACCGTCAACAAGCACCTTGCCGCTGTCGGGTTTTAAAAGTCCGTTGAAATGGGAAATAAGGGTGCTTTTTCCCGAACCTGTATGACCGATAATTCCGACAAGTTCACCTTTGTTTATCTGAAGATTAACATCATTTATTGCGGCAACCTGCGAAACCGTACCCTTGGAATAATAATGGGTAAGACCAACTGTTTCTATCGCAAAACTCATAAGGCACCTCCCATTGCACGGGCGATTTCTTCGACACATTCGTCAATATCAAGAACGCCTTCTTTTATTCCGAGAACATGGCAAAGTTCGGTTGACTGCGGAACATCAAGACCGTAAGAACGAAGAAGCTCAACATTCGAGAAAACTTCTTTCGGAGTTCCCTGCATAACAACTCTGCCGCCGTCCATGATAACAACTCTGTCCGCCTGCACGGCTTCATCCATAAAATGAGTAACGGTAACAACTGTTATACCCATTTCCTTGTTAAGACGCTTGACGGTGCTCATGACTTCTTCTCTGCCCTTGGGGTCAAGCATTGCGGTAGGTTCGTCGAGAACGATGCACTCTGTCTGCATGGCGATAACGCCTGCAATTGCAACTCTCTGCTTCTGACCGCCTGAAAGTTTGTGAGGTTCTCTGTGGCGGAATTCATACATATTTACGCATTTGAGAGCATCATCAACTCTTCTGCGGATTTCCGAAGGCTCGATTCCGAGATTTTCGGGGCCGAAGGCAACATCATCTTCAACAATCGTTGCAACAATCTGATTATCGGGATTCTGGAAAACCATGCCGACTATACGGCGCACCTCATCTGCCTTTTCTTCGGTATCGGGAACAATTCCTTTGACGGAAACCTTGCCTTTTGTGGGTTCGAGAATTGCATTGCAAAGTTTCGCAAGGGTGCTTTTGCCCGAGCCGTTATGACCGAGAACAGCTACAAATTCACCTTTATTTATAGTAAGATTCACGTCGGTAAGAGCAGGAAAACCTGCAACGGGGGCATCCTCATCTTCCGTTTCGTAAATATATGTCACATTTTCAAATTCAATAATTTTTTCGCTCATATAACAATCCTTCAAATAAGGTTATTTAACGCTCTTTCCGAGCCAGATTGCGCTTGCACCGCAAGGAAGCACTCTGCCTGGTTTCGATGAAACGGGAATGCCGATTTCGTCGCTTGTTGTTGAACCGCCGAACTGCTTCTGAACGGTTTCGCCTAAAATATATTCCATAACGCTGGGTGAAAGTCCCGTTGTGTAGGAATTAATCAGCACCATAAGTGAGTCCTCGGTGAGAAGCTCGGAGCAAAGCTCAACAAAGCCGTAAACTTCGTTTTCAAGTTTCCAGACTTCGCCGCCCGGTCCTCTGCCGTATGACGGGGGATCCATGATTATTATGTCATATTTATTTCCTCTGCGGATTTCACGCTGAACAAATTTTATGCAGTCATCAACAAGCCAGCGTACGGGTGCATCGGAAAGCTTGCAAGCCGCCGCATTTTCCTTTGCCCACAAGGTCATCCCCTTTGAAGCGTCAACATGAGTAACACTTGCGCCTGCACCGAGAGCCGCAACGGTTGCACCGCCCGTATAAGCAAAGAGATTGAGCACCTTGACAGGTCTGCCTGCATTTCTGATTATGTCAGCTGTCATCTTCCAGTTGACTGCCTGCTCGGGGAAAAGACCCGTATGTTTGAAGCCCATTGTTTTGATATTGAAGCGAAGGTCGTCAAGACCTATCTGCCACACATCGGGCATTTTTTTGCAAACTCTCCAGCTTCCGCCGCCCGTGTTTGAACGGTTATAAATCGCATGGGGGTTATACCAAAGCGGATTTTCCTTGGGTGTTTTCCAGATTACCTGGGGGTCAGGTCTGACAAGGATAATATCTCCCCAGCGTTCAAGTCTTTCACCGTCGGAACAGTCTATAAGCTCATAATCGATCCAGTTATCTGCTTTTCTCATTTATACATCCATCCTTTGCTGACCGGGCATAGCTATTCCGAGATGGGCATAGCCTGCCGGAGTTACCATTCTGCCTCTCGGGGTACGGCTTAAAAATCCGACCTGCATGAGATAGGGTTCATAAACATCTTCTATGGTAACGGCTTCTTCTCCGATTGCCGCCGCAATGGTTTCAAGACCTACGGGGCCTCCGTTGTAGTTGTTTATCATTGTTGTGAGAAGAAGTCTGTCTATATTATCGAGACCGAGCTCATCAATTTCCATTCTTGAGAGTGCAAGTCTTGCATCCTGTTCGGTGATTGTACCGCTGCCTATAACCTGAGCAAAGTCTCTTGCTCTTTTTAGGAGTCTGTTTGCAATACGCGGTGTACCTCTTGAGCGTGAAGCAATTTCGAGTGCACCGTCGTCATCAATAC
>JAZRJH010000167.1:0-3029 GCA_045645685.1 Acutalibacteraceae bacterium | reverse complement strand
AGGTGTTGATAAGATGATTAATGGCGATTTTTATGTCAGCACAAAAGGTAACGACTCGAACAGCGGAACAAAAGACGCTCCGTTTCTCACAATTGAAAAAGCTGTCGAAGCGGTCAGACATACTGATAAGATGAATAAAAGCGGAATCACCGTTTGTATCGAAGCAGGTGAATACCGTGTATCATCTCTTGAATTTTCAAAAGAAGATTCGGGAACGGCAGAGTGTCCGATAACATATTGTTCATACGGCGGAGAAGTTATTCTCAACGGTGGAGTAACTCTTTCTTCCGATACATTCAGAGCTGTAACAGACTATCCCGAAATATCCGAAAGACTTACACCTGATGCGCAGAAAAATGCAGTTGTTGTTGATTTGACAAAAGCACCTTATTCTCTTACAAAAGATGATTGGGGTAAGATATATGCAATCGGTTCATATCACACCGCATCAAGCTATGACGGCGATTATACAGGCGAGCTTTACTGCGAACTTTTTATCAACGATAAAAGACAGTCTCTTGCAAGATACCCCGACAGTGATTTTCTTCTTACGCAAGAAGTTGTTAAAACAGGTCTCGGAAAAGAATCCGACGGAGCACTTACCGAGGTTAAAGATTGGGATAAAATCCGCAATCCCGAATCTGATGTTTACAAAGTCAATTCCGAACTTGCGGGAAGAATCGCAGGCTGGAAAACTCTTGACGAGGTGTGGATGTTCGGCTATTGGAAATATGATTGGGCAGATGCATCATCGCCAATCGGCAGTTTCGATGCACAGACGGGAGAAATCTCTCCGAAGTTTGTTAGCCTTTTCGGAACAAAAACAGATGCGCCTTACTATTTCTTCAATGTTCTTGAAGAACTTACTGCTGAGGGCGAATGGTATCTGGATCGTGAAAACGGCTTGCTTTGTCTCTGGAAGCCTGAAAACATCGAAGAATCACAAATCGACCTTTCTTTATCTCTTAAACCCGTAATAAAAGCCGAAGCAGATTACCTTACCTTTGACGGAATAACCGTAAAGGGAACAAGAGCAGATGCCGTTGTTGTTAACGGAAATAATAATACAGTGCAAAATTGCCTTATCAAAAATATTGCAGGCAATGCGCTCGTTATGACAGGAAGCAATAATCTTGCATATAACAACGAAATTACCCATACGGGTAAGGGCGGAATTGTTATTGACGGCGGCGATACACAAACGCTTACTCCCGGCAACAGCAAGGCTGATAATAATTATATTCACGATTGGTCAGAGATTTATCAGACCTATCAGCCCGCAGTAACTCTGCTCGGTGTCGGCAACATCTGCTCACACAATGAAATGGCAAACTCGCCTCACGAGGCAATCACCTACAAAGGCAATAATCATATTATCGAATATAATAATATCCACGATGTTTGTCTGCTTTCTGACGATGCGGGCGCAATTTACTCGGGCAGAAGTTGGGTGTGGTATGGCAATATTATAAGATATAATTGTATTTATAATGTCGGCTCGGGTGAACATAAGCCGGACGGAATTTATCTTGACGATGCTCTTTCGGGTCAGCAGATTTACGGCAATCTGCTCATCAACATCCCAAGAAATTCAATCCATATCGGCGGCGGAAGAGACAATGTTGTTGAAAACAATGTAATTATAAATTCAGGTGAAAACGCAATTTACTTTGATGAAAGAGCAAGAGAAGGCGCACTGAACAACGGCTGGTTTACACATGCCCATATCGGAAGCGGCGATATGTGGGATGTGCTCTATGCTTCACCGTGGCAGAGCGAAATTTGGCAGAATGCATTCCCTGAATACAAAACAATGACAGATGATAAGTCGCAGTGCGAAACCGCATCTTATATTCCCAACCCTGCATGTACAATCAGAAACAATCTGATTTTAAACAGGCACAAAGTAATTGGAGATATTTACAGTTCCGCTTACAGATTCAGCGATATATCCTGTAACGAAATTTATTCACTTAATAAAGCGGAAGAAATTTTTACCGACTTTGATTCGGGAAATTACAGTATCAGAGATACTGAGGAATTGAGAAAATCCATTCCGGATTTTCAAACCATTCCGTATGGTAAAATAGGAAGAACAGAGCGATAAATTCCAATTTGTCGAAAAGTTCGGAAAATAATAATTTGCGGAGGCTGCAATGGAAATATTAAAATTTGATTTGAATAGCCCGGGCAACAAATTTAAAATTCTTAATGCGACTAACGGCGGACCTTGGCACAGAAGGCACGCAAATGACCAATTCCGCAGTAATTTTGAGGATTATAAGTCAGCGCGGATTCCATACAGCAGAAATCACGATTCTGCTGTTTGCGGCATTTACGGCGGTCCGTACAGCCATGATATTACGTGCATTTTTCCTGATTTCGATGCCGACCCTTATGACCCTGCATCCTATGATTTTGCGTGTACGGATGAAAGTATTTTAGTTTGTCTTGATGCAGGCACCGAAACATTTTTCAGATTAGGCCAGACAATTGAGCATCAGATAAAAAAGCACGGCACCGTTCCGCCTGATGATTTCAAAAAATGGGCCGTTATCTGCGAACATATTATCCGACATTACAATGAGGGTTGGGCAGATGGCTACAAACTCAATATTAAATACTGGGAAATCTGGAATGAAGCTGATCTTGACCCTGACGATTCATCGAACAAGCGCACCTGGGGCGGAACAAAAGCAGAATTTTTTGATTTGTTCGAAATTACCGCAAAGCATCTTAAAGAATGTTTTCCTGATTTGAAAACAGGAGGTCCTGCACTTGCACATAACGAAGAATGGGCAGAGGATTTTCTTCAGGAAATGCAAAAAAGAAACGTACTGCTTGATTTCTTTTCCTGGCATATTTATTGCACAGAGCCCGTGCATATGTCTCAAAAAGCAGAAAGAATAAAAACACTCTTAAACAAATACGGTTATGAGAATTCAGAAAGCATACTCAACGAATGGAACTATGTAAAAGGATGGGAAGAAGAGTTTGTTTACACTCTTAAAACAATCCACGGCATCAAG
>JAZRJH010000166.1:0-3119 GCA_045645685.1 Acutalibacteraceae bacterium | reverse complement strand
TTCCCATAAAATATTGGTATTGTCGGCATAATGTACGGCAACCTTGCTTGTGAAATCCGACCACATATTTTCATCGGGAGGGTAAGTCCAACCGATTGATTCATCGTAATTATCTTTATATTTATCTGCGGCAGACCATTTGCCTGCGTTGAAGCCAAGAAGCCAGTTGTATTTCATATTGCGCTCGTTGACCTTGCCGACAAGATAATCCTGTACAGCAAAATTAACATCGCCGTAAGCCTCGTTTTGCATTGCGCCCCAACCGACGCTGTCCTCACGGACAAGATTTACACCGAGATACTGAGCGGTATCAAGGATTTTATCAACAGATTCTTCTGCAGTGTAATTCGGAAGCTGAAAGCCTTTGCCCCAAGTATATGCACGGGTTACATACGGCTGAATTCCGTAATAAAAGCTGTTGCTTGCCTGTGCATTTTGGGGAAGAACACCGATGTTGAAACTGTATTCGGTTGCATCGGGAAGCATAATTGCAACCGTAAAAATTCCGTTTTTATCGGACGAAAAAGTGAAGGTGCTGTACGGCAAGGAGGAATCGAGCGTGATGTAGTCACGCTTATTAAAACCCGTCTGTTCACTTCTGACGGAGATTTTTGCTCTTGTGCCGTCAAGAGAATCATCAAGGCATTCAATAACAACCTTGATTTCATCATCAGGCTCAAACAGATTGCCGTCGCCCATAACACCGAAACGCAAGCTGTCACTTTCGCCGTTTACGTAGTATTCGAGTTCTGATTCTGTTTGCGTGATAACAAGCTGCTTTTCAGGGAACAATCCAACGAAAAACATATCAATTGCAAATATAACGGACAGCAGAAATGAAATGATTTGTGTCATATTTTTCTCCTTTATGTCTGTTAGCGGAAGCTCATCATATCAACCAAAAGTTAATATGTGACAAAGCGGATTTTATTCTATTTCAAAATCAAATAATCTGAACTGTTCCGAGCCGAAAGTGGATATCGGAACAAAGCGGATTGTTTTTACACACCAATTAACGGAGTGTTTCACAAATCTTTGGTGATTATCGGTGATATGTATTTCTTTTATATCGCCGTTTTCGGCTATTCCCTGAATTTTGTATTCCTTAATCAGAGTTTCGGGTAATTTGAACTTTGTCTGCACCAAAGGATAGTTGCACGGCATGTTATGATAATTACGGTTCAGGTCGCTGTCAAAAATAAGACGGATTCCGTTTATTTCTGTATCGGTATCAAGATGATATTCGATAACGTCGTTTTTATTGCCTGTCCATAGATTTTCCTCGCCTCTGTCAATCCCGTTTCGGATTATTTCGGCTGAACATTCTGCTTTTCGGGTAAGCTCGGGCAGAGCCCTTTTGTGCCACGGGATATAGCAATCATCTTCCATCAATGTTTGTTGCAGTTCCTTTATGTCAACATTTTCAGGTGTAACATCGCCTTTAATCGCCTGAGCTACGGCAGTTCCCAATGCCTGACCTAAAATTGAGCAGGTTGCCATTACTCTTGATGAGCTTAATGCTGCGTGGGTAACGCTGATATTTCTTCCTGCGAAGCAAAGGTTTTCTATGTTCTTTGAAAGCATGCATCTGAGAGGTAATCCCCATGGAGTCGGAGCGGGGTGAAAGATTGTGGGATAACCTTTGGTATAATAAAAACCTTCGGGGAAATGGTCGTCCATGCTCCAGCCCGCATAAGCGACGATATCTTCAAATCTGCCTTCAGACTCAACATCGTTCTGGGTTACCGTGTATTTTCCGATATACCGCCTGCTTTCGCGCTTGCCCGGCAAGAATCCAATCCATTCAAGCTCCCAGTTTTCAACGCCGTGATCTCCGTAGTTTTTCATGTGGTCCCAAACGCCGTAGCAAATCTTAATCAGCTCTTCACGACATCTGTCGGGTTCGTGAACGCAGTCCCATTCGCCGCCGATTTCAATCCACCAGAAGTTATTGCCTTTATCATGGTCTTTAAACGGTAAATCGTCATCCGAAGTGTATTTATATGCCCATTCAGGTGCGGTGAATTTCACAGGGTGGTCTGTTTCCCTTATCTGAAAAAGGCAGCTCATACCCATAGTTTTTTTATCGGAAACATCGGGCGGAATGGTTTCGCCAAAATCACTTTTCGCTTCTCTGCCGTACATGAATTCCGCACCAGTAAGAGTTGAAAGAACGGAATCTCCAGAACAGTCGGCAAAATATTCGGCACTTACAATATGGAAAGTTTCAGCGTTGGATTGCCATGCTTTAACGCTTGTTATTTTATTTCCGTCCATTGTGCAGTCAAGACAGCTTGAGTTGAGGAGGAGGGTGAGATTTTCTTCCGCCATAGCCTTTTGATAAAGCACGCTGTCCCACAGCGGATACTTAAGTGACGGATTCTGATAGAAGTTTTCGAGCATAATCTCCTCAATTATACCGCCCTCACGGTTGTCTTTTCCGTGACAGCCGCCAATCCACATGCGGATTTCGCTTGACGCATTGCCGCCCAGAACGGGACGGTCATGAATTAAAACGACTTTAATGCCATGTCTCGCTGCGGCAACAGAACAGCAAAGCCCTGCCAGACCTCCGCCGATAACACAAAGATCTGTTTTATATTCAAGCGTTCTCATCTGAAATCTCCTCTGTCAAATTTGAACTTTATATTATCATATGAAATTAAAATTGGCTATATAAAGTTGTTCGGAAATGTCGACTGAGCTGATAGTTACAGCTATGTCGGGTGTATGCGATGTTTCCCATTAGATGTAAGATTGCCGACAGAGCCTGTTTTTTCATTAATACATCAAAAACAACCTGAATGTTTGTGCAGGATATGCACATAAATAACTGGATAATATGCTTTTTCAGAGTTAATATGTTACTACATTTAAAAGGAAGATGTTGTAATGAAAAGAAATGCTTTCACAAACAATAAGGTAAAAGTGGTAAGTGCAGAGTGTAAGTGCAACTGCTTTAAATAAAACTGAAGCCGTCCGATTTCTCGGACGGCTTTGCAGCTATTTGTTACAATGTTTATCAAAAGATGGGTTAAATGCGTAGAAGTTTTTCTCGTCAAGCTTATCGGTTGCAAGTCGCAGACCTTCGCCGAAACGCTGGAAGTGAACGATTTCTC
>JAZRJH010000165.1:0-4049 GCA_045645685.1 Acutalibacteraceae bacterium | reverse complement strand
AAATGAGTCCTCAGCCGAGGGCTTATTTTTTCTCTCTTCACGGAAATTTGCGTAAGTAAAGAAAAAAGCATTAAAAAAGAGCATAGGAAGCTCCAAAATTGTGAGTGACCAATTTCCAAACAGAACCCTATCCTTTGAAATGATTAATGGTAGTAAGAAAACTGTGCAGTTCCCAAGATGGACTCCGAATCAATATCGAGGTGAATTCAGCATATAAATCAGTCGCAAAAAGCCCTCCGAGGTTTAATCCCGGAGGGCTGTGCTAAGACATAACAAAGCCTGCCGAGGCAATCACCCCGGCAGGCTGTTTAGTTTATTTGTCACCATTACCCTTTCACGGTTGTTCCTGTTTCTATCTGTAAATCGGCAGGTTCCAATTTTCTATCTCTTCTTTATCACCGTAGAACAGATATTTTGTTTCGCCGATTTCCGCAGAGAATGTGACTGAATCCACATCTGTATACCATTTATTATTAAAATAGTCCCATACATCAGTCTTGCCTTCAAAGTTGACAACCTTTTCCTCTGCCGTAACAGCGTGGAATACCACCATATTCTGATTTGCCATCAGCACATCCTCTGAATCGGAATAAACATGGATTCCGCAAGCACGTGCAATGGCTTTCAGATTGTTGACTGAAATCAGCGAATCACCGTAATAAATAGTGGTATAGTCTTTCTGTCTGTTGATTGCAAAGCCGACAGAGCCGTCGGAATATTTACCGAGAGTCTCGGTCTGTCCGCCGACAACTCTCATAGCACGGGAGATAGGTGCAGTATGATTATCGTTGATCAGACCCGGAACGGCAGACTGATTTGTCATTTTTATTCCGGTTTTGGATTGTAATATATTTACCTTGAATTCCATACCCGTGAGTGCTTTAGCCTGCTGAGTGGTCATGCTTCCGAAATTATACATAAAGAGCGTTGTCTTGCCGTCTTTATGAAGTGCTGTCTGAAGCTGTTCTATCTGCTCATCCGTCATATCAAACGCAGATGTGATGATATACAGTTTTGCATCGTCAACACGTCCCGCAAGCACATCTTTAAGCTGAACATAGCAAGTTGAGAGTCCTGCGTGATAGAGATTAAGCTGCATCCCGCCCAGCAATTCATCACCCACAGGCCCTTGATTTGCCATGCGGTGAAGCGAATATTCATCTACAACAAGTGCCACATCGAACCGAGATGCCTGACCGTACCCGTTCTGATATGCCTGATACAGATTCGACAGCTTTCCGAGGTTTTCCCATATTGCCGAATCATCCAGCCATCCCCTCGCCCATAAATCCATTGCCCACAAGCCGTTACCGTGGATAATGGTATCGCCCATCTCTCGCTTATGCACTTCAATAATGTCACTCAGGCTTCTTATGGGAGTTAAAAAAGTATCTTCATACGGCTCATCGGTGTGATTGATAAATGTCCGCTCATCACTTTCCTGAAACCATATTTTTCCGTTTCGCTGAATTGAGTCAACCGTTGACATATATGCGCCCGTAGCACCCACAGGTGAATTCGGAGCGTATGAACCGGCGTTACGGTCTCTGTAACTGATTGGCCCTGCAAAGCCGTCGATATTTTTGTCAGACAGCAGCCAATTCAGATTATGGTGTCCTGAAAGAGAGCTGTACAGTTCAAACTGATAACCGTAGAAAGAAATTACGATAGCGCGGTTTTCTGTCCGCTCTTTGATAATACGCGCAAGATTCGAAATGCGCGCTGCCGTAAGGTCACAGATATACTGATGATAATCAACATATTTCTGCGTTTTTGTTCCGTAAAAGAGAATATCTTTATACAGCTTGCTGTTGTCATAAATGTTGCCGGGGAGATTATTCGGAACAGTCGCTGTGGAAAGCGTCACGAAAGGATTACCCCACGCTTTCTGCAAATCCCCGTCTGTCGGATATTTCACTTTCAGCCATTGGGCAAATTTTTCATTGTTTGCGTTTGAAAAGTCCTGTCCGTTTTCACGGTACAGATACTGAAACCATTCATTATTTTCAAGATGATATCCGATAATATGCTTCGACAGCTCACCGTTGGAGCTGACATAATCGACCAGATGAGCAAGCCTTCTGCTTGATTCTTCATTGAATAAATCTGACGCCATTGATACAACACCGGATTTTATGTTTTTATCTTTATACTGTATTATTTCGCTTTCGGGTATGGAACCTGTATCGGGCATTGTCACCTTGACACGAAGCAGGATTTTTGCATCCGGGTCCCCCTCTGTAATACTCTTAACGCTCTCGTGAAGATGAGAGTATAACTGTCTGTATTCCGCCTCGCTGATGCTGTCAAGGTCGGCATAATAATTGATATTTTCAATAATGGAGTGAAGATGTATTCCCGCATCAGCAGCAAATCCTGCCTGACTTGTTGTGACACCGTTGGGATTCGGGAAATCCGTATTGCCGAAAAAGAGGACGGGAGATGTAAGCTGACCGTTGATTGAAAGCCGTGATAATCCGTTAACCGAGATAACCTCTGATTCCGGCATATCCGCCGCAAAAACAGGCTTCGGTGCGTCAATCGCAACACTTTCATTTTCAGCGAATTCTGCTGTTACAGCAACCGCCTCTTTGCAGGTGTATTCCGCCTTGTTGTTTACGCACGGAAGAATTGAAAGAATAAAGGCAAGAATGCCGGCAAAAAAACTTTTAAACATACATCATATCCTCCTGCTTTTTTCACAATAATATCACAAAAGATTCAAAAACTTATTAAAACTTAATTAAAGATTACTTTAACACATTACAACAATAATTACAAAAGCTAACAATAAAGGATATCGTTGTATATGTATTACGCCTTCAATAAATGCTGATTTATGGAATCTTTTATCCGAAAGTTATATTTTTTAATTATATCACATTTGCAAAATTATATCAATAATTGCAAAAAACTCCCCGAAGAGAAGCTGTTATGTACTGCCCCAAATTGTACTGTCCGTACAATTTGGGGCAGTACAAGCTGAACAGATGCATTTCTTCGGGGGATTCAATTATTTATAAAAATCTTTTTTCGTTTGCTTTGGAAAACTCGCTCAACGAATATGAACGAACCCTTTCTTTTACGATATTTGGAATCAGGAAACCGTTGGCGGTAAGCTTTGCACAGCGGTTAATTATTGTTTTATTGGTGACTCCGAGTGCTTTGCTGACTTCAATCGGAGTAAACTCAAACAGACGGTTTTTAATCAGATAAGATAATAACTCCTTTTCTTTTGCATTCAGGTGTGAAAGAGCAGTTTCTAGTTCATCCGTTGCTGCCGAAACCGACAGTTCACACACCTTTTTGGAGTAAAGTTCTACCATTCGAAGAAAATAATTAACCCATATTTCAGGATGCGGCGGATTTTCTCTGCCCGAATAATAAAGTGCAGGTAACCCCATTTGCAGCGACGCATAATATTCATCGGGATCATATGCAAAATATTCCCCAAGCGAACCGATTCCGCTGAATCCGTAGCCGTAAAGGTCGAGAACATATCCAGACATCAATCTTGCAGTTCTTCCGTTGCCATCCTCAAACGGATGTATTGTAACAAGCTGATAATGCACAACCGCAGCAACTATAAGCGGATGGTCATCGGTTTCATTAACATAGCTCACCAGCTCATCAAGCAGTGCGGGAATATCTGTATATTCGGGCGGAATATATTCCGGAGCACCTGTTTCGCTGTCATAAACAGCAAAAAGCATTCCGGGAGGCATTTCACCTCGCAGACCGATTTTTTCTTTTGATGCACCTTTCTCAACCATTGCCTGCACCTCGAGAATTAACTCCACAGAAAAAGGTGTTTTGCTTTTCAGCTTTTCCTCAAGCAGGTTGAGTGCAAGAAAATAATTTCTAACCTCTTGTTCAGGCTTGAGAAAATGCTTGTGGTCATCACGTTGCATAGCCTCGTTTGCCTGAAGCTCGGTAAGGGGATTGCCTTCGATTTTATTTGATGCGTATGAACTCTTTTTCTTTGAGTTTTTTCTTAATTTGTTTTTGGCGATTGTAGGAATTTCAACAGTGCCGAGAGAAAAGCGGTT
>JAZRJH010000164.1:0-4978 GCA_045645685.1 Acutalibacteraceae bacterium | reverse complement strand
TTGATTATAATCTTGCCTGTACCTGCATAAACACGTACTCTGGCAACTGAACTCTTTCTGCGGCCTGTACCGTAGAAATAAGGATTTGAATCGTACATTATTTATAGCCTCCCTTTCTTAAAATTCCCATGCTTCGGGCTTCTGAGCAGCGTGAACGTGTTCTGCGCCCTTGAATACGCGAAGTCTGGTGAGAGCCTGACGGCCGATAACTGTGTCGGGGATCATACCCTTAACAGCGAGTGTCATAGCAAAATCAGCTCTTGTCTTCATAAGAGTGCTGTATTTAACCTCTTTGAGATTGCCGATGTAGCCTGTGTGACGATAGTACATTTTCTGATCAAGCTTCTTGCCTGTGAGAACAGCTTTATCAGCGTTGATGATGATAACATGATCGCCGCAGTCTGCGTTAGGTGTGAAGATAGCCTTGTGCTTGCCGCGAAGAAGCTTTGCAGCTTCAACAGCAACTTTACCCATGGGCTTGCCTGCTGCATCGATCACATACCACTTGCGGGAGATTTCGCCCGCTTTAGGCATATAAGTTGACATAACTTTTCCTCCGATTTAATTTTTTCGTGCTTGCATATATTAACATAAGGCTTCGGCATTGTCAATACTAAATTTTGAATTTTTTAATTTACATTCTGCAATCTCTTGTTTTCTCGCTTTTTCTTCCGTTTTCATAGCAAATGCTCACTTGCGAATTTTGAAAAAATTTTTTAAAAGCGAAAAAACAGGCGTTTTTTATGCTTTTTCAGGGGCAGAATAAGAATATCATAAAGACGAAACGGAATGATTTTTACGGCAATTTCAAACGGTGAATACGGCAAAATGACGAAGAAGGCTTCGCCGCCTACAAACAAGATTAAAAACGGAATTATCGCATTCCTTGTCGGCGGATTGATTTGCACAATCGGCGAGGGAGCAGGAATGATTTATGCAAAACTCGGACTCGGTCAGAATGATATAAAACTCCTGATACCCGTCACCCTTGTTGTTCTTTCAGCCGTGCTGACGGCGCTGGGGGTGTTTGACAAAATCGCCTATTATGCAGGAGCAGGGACGATTGTGCCGATAACGGGATTTGCAAACGCGGTTGTTTCGCCTGCAATGGAATTTCAGACTGAAGGCAGAATTCTCGGCACGGGTGCGAATATGTTCAGAATTGCAGGTCCTGTTATAGTCTACGGTGTTCTTGCATCGGTGATTTACGGTGTTGTATATTATATTTTCATGAGATAACTAATCTGTTTCAGACCGCCTTCGGGCGGTTTTATTGCTATAATGCACAGTTTACAAATTCTTTGTTTGTGAAAAAAAGAGAATTTCTGAAAAAGATGAGTGTTTTATAACTTTAAATCGACTAATAAGCAAGAGAATATGTTATAATCAAATAAAAATGCGGGGGAATCAAAATGAATTTCAAAAAATTCTTATCGTTAATTTTATCCGTAGCAATCATTTTTTGCTCTTTTACAACGGCTTTTGCAACATCATCCAAAGTGAATGACGAGCCTGAAGATGATATAGAGTTTCCGTGCGGCGGAGTTATAGAAATGGTTGATGTCAAAATCTTGTATGCACCGCTTTCAAGCCGCGTTTTAATTGGTAATTATGAACCTGACCTTGAGGGGATTGTTCTTTTGATTACATATCCCGACGGCAAAAAAGAAATTCTGACCGTTGAGAAAAAAGACAGACTGTACTATGCAGGTGATTTTGAAGTTAATATTTATTTTTGGTACCATGAAGAGCCGCCCGAATACGGTTTTGTTAAAAAGTCATTATCCGCGTATTACGACATGGATTTTGGGGGATATGACGGAGATGCGGAATTTATTTATCTTTATCTGCCCTCACTCAAAGACATTTCTGATTTAATCCATTCATATTTTGCTCAATAAACTCAAAAGCCTTCCGCCGAAACGGAAGGCTTTTATCTTTTTCAATTCAACCTGTGCAGAAATTATGCTTTCTTTGAAGCCTTCTTGATGATAAGAAGAGCCGCAACTGTGAGAACTGCGCCAACGGGAAGAGCAACGATTGCAAGACCCGATCCTGCAAGTGCGCCTGCAAGGACATATGTTACGAATGAAACGCCTGCAACTGTCATTGCATAGGGGAGCTGGGTTGAAACATGGTTGATGTGGTTGCACTGTGCACCTGCAGAAGCCATGATTGTTGTGTCTGAAATGGGTGAGCAGTGGTCGCCGCAGACCGCACCTGCCATACATGCCGAAATAGCGATGATAGTAAGGGGATTTGTTGCTTCAAATACGCTGAGAACAATGGGGATGAGAATACCGAATGTACCCCATGATGTACCTGTTGCGAATGAAAGACCAACAGCGATAAGGAAGATGATTGCGGGAAGAAGTGCCTGGAATGCACCTGCGCTGCCTTCAACAAGCTGTGAGATGAAGATCTTTGCGCCGAGGCTGTCTGTCATAGCCTTGAGTGTCCATGCGCAAGTGAGAATAAGAATAGCGGGAACCATAGCCTTGAATCCGTCGGGAAGAGAAGCCATGATATCCTTGAAGCTGATAACTCTTCTGATAAGGAAATAGATAACAGAGAATACGATTGCGATTGCTGAGCCGATAACAAGACCGACGGAAGCATCTGAATTTGAGAATGCGTCGATGAATGTTTCACCGCTGAAGAATCCGCCTGAATAAATCATGCCTACAACACAAGCAGCGATAAGAACAACAACGGGAAGAACGAGGTCGATAACCTTACCCTTGGGGTTAGCTGCAACATCGTCATTTTCAACTTTGTCGCCTGTTGTGAAGATGTCACCCTTTTCGAGAGCGTTTCTTTCATGAAGCTTCATGGGGCCGTAATCCATCTTTGCAACTGCAAGAACAACCATCATAAGGATGGTGAAGAGTGCATAGAAGTTATAGGGAATAGCCTGAACAAAGAGGCTGATACCGCTCTCTGCACCTGCGCCTCTTGCGAAGCCTGCAACCGCAGCTGCCCATGATGAGATGGGAGCGATAATGCAGACGGGTGCTGCTGTAGCGTCGATAAGGTATGAAAGCTTTGCTCTTGAAACCTTCTTTTCGTCGCATACGGGACGCATAACGGAACCTACTGTGAGGCAGTTGAAATAGTCGTCGATGAATATAAGGCAGCCGAGAAGGATTGTTGCAAGCTGTGCACCGACTCTTGACTTGATGTGTTTTGAAGCCCATCTGCCGAATGCTGCAGAGCCGCCTGCCTTGTTCATGAGTGAAACGAGCATTCCGAGAAGAACAAGGAAGATGATGATACCCATGTTGTAGCTGTCCGAAAGGCTTGCAACGAAGCCGTCGAAAAGAACATGGTTGATTGCTGTTTCAAAATTACCGCCTGCAAAAATAAATCCGCCTGCGATGATACCGATGATGAGTGAAGAATAAACTTCCTTTGTGATAAGTGCAAGGAGAATTGCAATGATGGGGGGAATGAGTGCCCAAACGGTTGCATACTTGCTGATGCTTTCACGAACCTTTGCAATAGCGGTCTGAATGTTAGCCTTGAAGTTCGCATCGTTTGTGAGGTTGTCTGCGTAATTGTCAACATATTCGTGAGCCGAGTCAGCATCAGCGAGATCGTATTCAACGATTTCGCCGTCAACATCAACGGTTACTGCTGTTGATTCTGCAGGTGCTGCCATAACAGCAACTGCTTCACCGTCTGCAATGGGAGCCGGTCCGCCTTCTGTTGCAATTCCGAATGCACCGAAACTGAACATTGAGCCGAGAATGGCAATAACAAAAAGTATCGCCGCAAACTTTCTCTTGTTTGTCATGGGATTACCTCCATAAAAAATAAGCTCCGATACACGGTATCGAAGCAAAATCAATGAAAATATAATATCAAAGATTATGATAGCGCTCCACAACCGTGACAGTACGCTGCATATTTTACAGCGTCCCGACAGATGCCGCCTCGGGCAAGCTGACATCCATCTCGGCGAAAACTCCTTTCATTCTTTGCGATTTCCCTGCGCAGAGAATTACTTTTAGGTTTCGCACCTCTATCTCTTTGATATTAACTTATATATTCTTTTTTGTCAAGGAACAATTAGCGGTTTATTAACAAAGTATTGATTTTTTCGCTCAGATCCGCCAATTCCTGCATGGTCAGACCTTCTGCTCTGACTGCAGGCGGAAATCCGCATTCTTCGATTGCTTTTATGACAACATCTTTCGGTATTCCCGAGCCTGAGCTTATTGAATTTGAAGCGGTTTTTCTTCTCTGACCGAATGCCGCATGAACCATTCTGAAGAATAATTCTTCGTCAGTGATTTTTATTTCGGGTTCTTTTCTTATATCCATGCGGATAACGCTGCTGTCAACCTTCGGGGCAGGCATGAATGACCCTGCAGAAACATCAAAAAGTTTCTGCGCTTTTGCATAGTAATCAACCGCAACCGTAACCGCACCTGAAAGTCTGCTTCCGACGGGTGCACAGAGTCTTTGCGCCGCTTCTTTCTGAACCATAACTGTTATTGCTTCAATGGGAAGTCTGCTCTCAAGAAGAGTCATGATTACGGGAGAAGTGATGTAGTAGGGGAGATTTGCGCACACATAAACGGGCATACCGTCAAATTTTTCTTTTATAAGAGCTGCAAGGTCGGTTTTAAGTACATCCTGATTGATAATTTCTATATTATCAAAATCCTTGAGGGTTTCGTCAAGAATAGGCAGAAGTTTTGTGTCGATTTCAACAACAACAACTTTTTTTGCTCTTTTTGCAAGCTCGGCGGTCAGAACGCCTATGCCTGCGCCGATTTCAATAACGCCGCAGTTTTCGTCAATTCCGCTTTCTTCTGCCATTCGGGGGCAGATTGACGGATTGATAATGAAATTCTGACCGAGCGCCTTGGAAAAATGGAATCCGTGGCGTGAAAGAATATCTTTTATTGTTGAAACATCGGTTAATTTATACATCACAGCAACCTCGTATCGTTAATAATAAGCTCAAAAT
>JAZRJH010000163.1:0-3708 GCA_045645685.1 Acutalibacteraceae bacterium | reverse complement strand
GACCTTTTTGCTTTAGTAAAAGAAAAGCCTCCCGATGCTCGGATGAACATCCGGAGGTTGTTTATTTATTGTATTATATTAAATGTTCTCAGCAATCCTTACCTGCTTTAACAGCCTCGAAATCTTCTTCGATTTCCTTTGAGGGAGCTTTTGTGAGGAGTGAAACAACAAGGATTACGATGCAGGAGATAACGAATGCGGGGAGAAGTTCATAGATACCGAATGCACCGCCGATGGGCTTGATTGCGAGCTTCCAGACGAATACCATAGCTGCGCCCGAAACCATACCTGCGATTGCGCCGGGTCTGTTGATTCTCTTCCAGAAGAGTGAGAGAACCATAAGAGGTCCGAAGGTTGCGCCGAAGCCTGCCCATGCGAATGAAACAACATTGAAAATAGTGCTGTTCTCGTCAAATGCAATAAGAGTTGCGATAACTGTGATTGCAAGAAGAGTAAGTCTGGAAACGGTCATAACCTGCTTGTCAGAAGCATTCTTCTTGAATATGCCCTGGAAGATATTCTTTGAAACTGCGGAAGCGGCGATGAGAAGGTAGGAGTCCGAAGAACTGATTGTTGCCGCAAGAATACCTGCCATAACAAAACCTGCGATAATCGGGGGAAGGAAGCTGGTTGAAAGAGTGATAAAGATGCTTTCTGCGTCAACTGCTGTGAGGTGGTTAACGGGGAAGAGCATTCTGCCTGCGATACCGATGAACACGGCAACTGCAAGAGAAATAACAACCCAGATCATAGCGATTCTTCTTGAGTTCTTGAGTTCTTTCTCTTCACGGATAGCCATGAAACGGAGAAGAACCTGAGGCATACCGAAGTAGCCGAGACCCCATGCCATGCATGAGCATACGGAGAGAATACTGTATGTACCTGCTTCGCCGAATACGGGCTTGCCTGATTCGATAAGCTGTGTTCCGTCTGCACCTAATGAGGGACTTGCAATGCCAAAGAATTCAAGGAATCCGGGTATGGACTGCGCATTTTCGATGATTGCACCGATACCGCCTGCCTTGATTGTGCCGAGAACAACAACAACTGTAAGAGCAACGATCATAACGATTGCCTGCATGAAGTCGGAAGCGCTTTCAGCAAGGAAGCCGCCGAGAATTGTGTAAACAAGAACGAAAACAGCACCGACGATAAGCATACTCTGGTATGAAGCACCGAAAAGTGTTGAGAAGAGCTGACCGCAGGTTTTGAGGCAGCTTGCCGCATAAACTGTGAAGAAAACAAGAATAAAGAGAGCTGAAAGAGTCATGATAATCTTCTTGTTTTCACGGAATCTGTTCGAGAAAAACTCGGGGAGAGTAATTGAGTTGTTGGCTCTGATACTGTATCTGCGGAGTCTCTTTGAAACGATGAGCCAGTTGAAGTATGTACCGATTGCAAGACCGATTGCTGTCCATGCTGCGTCTGCAAGACCGCACCAATATGCAACACCGGGAAGGCCCATAAGAAGCCATCCGCTCATGTCGGAAGCTTCTGCACTCATTGCGGTAACCCAGGGTCCGAGGCTTCTGCCGCCGAGGAAATAGTTTTCAGAGTTTGTGTTTGCTTTTTTTGCAAATGCAATACCGATTCCGACAACAGCTGCCATGTAAATAACCATGGCAATGAGAATCTGAATTGTATTGCTGTCCATTGTCTGGAAATTAAAAAATTCAGCCATAATTGCCTCCTGAAAAGAATAATGTAAACGATATATTAACAGATAATGAACACATATGCAATACAGACTGCATTATAGAATTTAGTTCATACCAAAATCAACAAAAAAAGAAAAACTCCTGAAAAATCAGGAGTTTTAAAGTGAACGAAATTTTATACAAAAATCATAAACGAAAAAAGACTGTTATTTTTGTCTGAATCCGTCGAGGAACATCGGCAGAAGCGACTGCGAATAGTTGCAGAGTGAATAGTTGCCGTTGCAAAGGCACCAGTCATAGAGAAGTGCTCTTTCAAAAAGGGCATAAGCCTTCAGAATTTCGTTTGTTGAAATGTCGGAACGGAGAATACCGTTCTGCTGACCTTTTGATATGATTTTGCGAAGAAGTTTAAAATATGTTCTGTTATTGTCGAGCAGATGTTTTTCGCCTGCAGTGATGAGCTGGGTTGAATACATTCTTGCAAGCAAATCAAGAGAAACTCGGTTTTCTATCATGAAAAACAGCTCTTTGTTGAGATCGATAAGAGTGTGGAATGCATCGCCGTCAAAATCGATTCCGCTTTCAAGTGCTTCGTATTTATCGTCAAAAAGATAGGAAAGAGTTGAGAGGAGCGCATCCTTGCCGCTGAAATGGTGATAGAATGAGCCTTTTGAAGTTTCCGAACGCTCAACGATATCTTCAATGGTTGTGTTTTCATAGCCGTTTTCATAAAACAGCTCCCATGCGGCATTGACTATCTTCATTTTTGTGTTGCGAGAATCTTTTCTGGGCATGGTTTCACCCCTTAAAAATTAATGATTCCGAGATGTTCAAGCAGAATTTTGAGTCCCATAAGAATGAGAATAAGACCGCCTGCAAATTCAGCCTTCGATTTGAATTTTATGCCGAAAATATTGCCGATTTTGATGCCGATTGCGGAGAGTGTGAATGTGATGATTCCGATGAATCCCACAGCCGCACCGATGTTGACATCGGGGAGAAGCGCAAAGGTGATGCCGACTGCAAGAGCGTCGATGCTTGTTGCAACCGCAAGGGTGAACATTTCCTTGATATTCATGGAGTTTTCACACTTTTCGCACTCGCATTCATCTTCTTTTGAAAGCGATTCCTTGATCATGTTTGCGCCGATGATTCCGAGAAGAACAAAGGCAACCCAATGGTCAATTTTGGTTATATATGACTCAAAGGCAGAACCGAGAAAATAGCCGATTGCAGGCATAAGACCCTGAAATCCGCCAAACCACAAGCCTGCTTTTGCCATCTCTTTTATTCCTGCTTTTTTAACCGAAAGACCCTTGCAGACCGCAACTGCAAATGCATCCATCGAAAGCCCTATGGCTATGATAAAAAGTTCTGCCAAAGACATATTATTTCCTCCGGAGAAAATAAAAATTTTTGATTGGAAATTATTTTATCATGTTAAGAAAAGGTTTGTCAATGCTAACCTTTCCTTTCGGCGGTAACACCAAATTTAATGTAATAATATTATTTATTTTTTATATAAAAAGTCTTGAAAATATGTATAGATGTATAGTATAATCAAAACGATATCTATATAAGGAGGATAACCATGAAAAAAGTCGGAATTATCATGGGAAGCGACAGCGATTTGCCTGTTGTTGAAAAAGCAATCAATACTCTTGCGGAATACGGTGTTCCTTATGAGGTTCATGTTTATTCGGCACACAGAACACCCGAGCAGTCCAAGGATTTTGCACAGAATGCAAAGAACAACGGCTTTGGCGCAATAATTGCAGCTGCAGGTAAGGCAGCTCATCTTGCAGGCGCTGTTGCCGCTAACACAACCCTTCCTGTTATCGGTATACCCGTAAAATCATCAACTCTTGACGGCATGGACGCACTTCTTTCAACCGTACAGATGCCTGCAGGTATCCCTGTTGCAACGGTTGCTATTGACGGTGCAGTTAATGCCGCTTTGTTGTCTATACAGATTCTTGCAGTATCGGATGATGAGCTTGCAAAGAAGCTCGCCGATGCAAGAGCAGCTGCAACCGAAAAGGTTCTTGCT
>JAZRJH010000162.1:0-15014 GCA_045645685.1 Acutalibacteraceae bacterium | reverse complement strand
CGACATGGCTACGATCCGACTTGCTATTATTTCGGCACCGTCGGAAAATACGGCGCCCAGGTGCAGGCACTTCTCAAAAAAGCGGCAACTCTCGATATTGAAAAGATTTGTCCGCTCCACGGCCCCGTACTCACCGAAAATCTCGGATACTACATCAATCTTTATGATATATGGTCATCCTACGGAGTTGAAACAGAAGGCGTTGTTATCGCCTACACTTCCGTTTACGGCAACACCAAAAAGGCGGTTGAGCTTCTTGCGGAAAAGCTCCGCGAAAAGGGATGCCCCAAAGTTGTTGTCAATGACCTTGCACGCTGCGACATGGCAGAAGCGGTTGAAGATGCTTTCCGCTACGGAAAAATTGTTCTTGCAACCACAACTTATAACGGCGAGATGTTCCCCTTCATGCATGAGTTCCTGAAGCATCTCTCTGAAAGATTCTTCCAGAACAAGACCGTCGGATTCATGGAAAACGGCACATGGGCACTCATGGCTGAAAAATTCATGAGAAGAGCTCTTGAAAACTGCAAGAATCTCACTTATACCGAAGCCGGAGTTCACATCAAATCTGCAATGAATGAAAATAACATAGCAGAAATCGAAGCTCTTGCCGAAGAACTCTGCAAATAAAAAAGCATAAAACGCATATGATAATAAAAAAGGAGTGCGTTTTATGAAGTATATCTGTGACATCTGCGGCTATGTTTATGACGAAAAAATCGGAGACCCCGATAACGGAATCCCCGAAGGAACAAAATTTGAAGACATTCCCGATGATTGGGTTTGTCCCCTTTGCGGAGTAAGCTCGGACGAATTTTCACCCGCAGAAGATTATGCATAATTAAAAGCCCCCTCAAAAAGAGGGGGCTTTGGCATTTTTAAGTTATTATAAACTTATGCCTGTTCCTGCTTCTTTGCAAAGCATTCGCTGCAGAAAACAGGTCTGTCCTCACGCGGCTTAAAGGGAACTTTTGCAACTCCACCGCAGGAATCACATGTTGCTTCAAACCATTCGCGCTCACCACGTACTGCGTTCTTGCGTGCATCACGGCATGCCTTGCAGCGCTGGGGCTCGTTTACAAAGCCTTTTTCAGCATAGAATTCCTGTTCGCCGGCTGTGAAAGTGAATTCATTGCCGCATTCCTTACAGATGAGAGTCTTGTCTTCGTACATTGTTTTTAACCTCGCTTGAAAAATATATTTTTCGCCCTTGGACGGAATCGCACCGTCACCTTTGTTGAACAACGCTCTGCTTTAAGCTACGGGGGCATATTTAATGCTCGGATGAGCATTATTTATTAAGTTGTGCACGCATCTTTTTCCGTATCCTCTGCAAAGCATTGTCTACCGCTTTTTCGCCGCAATCAAGCCTTTCGGAGATTTCCGAATAGCTCAGACCAGTGAATCGCAGGATAATTACCTGCCTTTCAAATTCTGAAAGATTACTTTTTATAAGACCCGTGATATATTCAAATTCGAGCTTTGAAGAAAGAATCTTCGCAGGGTCGAATTCATCGCCGCTGACTTCTTCCGCTGTGTCTTCAAGCGGCACAGCCTTTGAAAGGGCGGCGTTTTTGTTGTTGTAACTCGCACGCACAGCAGAAAGGATTCTGTTGTTTATGCAGGTTTCGGCATAGGTTTTGAAACCGCCTTTTTCGGGGTCAAAGCCTTTCACCGCTTCAAGAAATCCGAGCATTCCTTCCTGAGTCAGGTCTTCGCCTGCAACTCTGGAATCAGCAAGTGCATATCCCTTTGCCTTCGCAATCGGAGTTATGGCTGAAATCAGAAGAGCCATTGACTCATCATCGCCGTTTGCGGCAAGAACCGCCAACTCCTCATAGGTCAAAGATTTTTTCTTTTTTTGCACTATAAACTACCTCTCAAAATCCTTGTATGCTATATAATAAGCTAATTTTTGAATTTTGTCAACAACTTTTTTCACACAATGAAAAATAATTTGGTAAAATGTGACTAAAATTGACAAAACCCGTCAATTAATATGTATGGTCACAAATTTCCTTGATTTTTCTCTGAAGGGCAAGAAAATCTTCAAGGGCATCGGGCTTCTGGTTAGGATTTCTCAAAAGTGCGGCAGGATGGAATGTGCCCATGAAAAGAATTCCGCCTTTTTCGATAAATTCGCCGTGCTGCTGTGTGACCTTGAAATCCTTTGAAATAAGTCTCTGTGCAGAAATTCTGCCAAGACAAACAATGATTTTCGGGCGCATGAGTCTTGTCTGCTCACGAAGCCATTCGATGCACTTATCCTGCTCATCGGGAAGCGGATCACGGTTTTTCGGGGGACGGCATTTGACCATATTTGCAATATAGATATTCTTTTTTCGGTCAAGGTCGATTGCTTCAAGATATTTATCAAGAAGCTTTCCGCCTCTGCCGACAAAAGGTTCGCCCTGCAAATCCTCGTTTTCACCGGGGCCTTCGCCAACAAACATTACCTCGGCATTTTCGCTTCCTACACCGAAAACAAGGTTTGTTCTTGTTTCGCAAAGTGAACATTTTCTGCATTCCATACATTCAGCCTTAAGCTGTTCCCAGTTTTCATACATTGCCTTCTGCACCTCGTTTCTCAAATAATTCTTTGGATTTTTCCGCGTCCTTTGCAATCTGTTCGCTGAGTTTCTCCATGCTGTCGAATTTAATCTCATCACGAAGATAATCAAGCAGTCGGACTTCGATATCCTGACCGTAAAGGTCGCCGCTGAAACCTAAAATGCAGGTCTCGCTTCGGAAATCCTCGTTTTCAAATGACGGACGCAGACCGATATTCGTAACAGACGGATATTCCTTTTCATCAACAACCGTTACAGAAGCATAAACTCCCTTTTTCGGAAGAACAAAGTTTTTGTCAAAATGCTGATTTATCGTCGGTGCACCGATGAGTCTGCCTCGCTGATGACCGCTGACAACAGTCGATTTATAACAAAACTCTCTGCCGAGCATGGCGTTTGCAAGGGGAATCTCGCCGTTTTCAACCGCTTTTCTTATCCTTGTTGAACTTATCGGCTCGCTGTCAAAGTCAACATGGGGAACTATCTTCAGTTTAACTCCGTATTCATCGCAAAGAGCCTTGAGAGTGTCGCAATCCCCTTCACCGCCTTTTCCGAAGCGGTAATTCCAGCCGCAGCAAATTGCACCCGCACTCAGCTTTTCGAGAAGTATCTTTTCAAAAAACTCGCGGCAACTCATATCTTTTATATATATAAAAGGTATAACAACGGATTCATATCCGCCCGACGAAAGAATTTCATCACGCAAAACATCCTGCAGAATCTTCTCGGGCGCAGAGCCTTTGAGAACGAACATCGGATGATTATCAAAAAGAAGAACACGGGGAGAAAGCCCGCACTCCCGTTCAAAATCGGCAGTGCAGGCGATAACTGACATATGACCTCGGTGAAGTCCGTCAAAACTTCCGAGGGCTACGGCGGTTTTTCTCTCGTTCATTATTACTTCTTCTTAAACTGTTGTTTCATTCTGAGTTCTTTTGAAAGTATTCTCTTGCGGAGTCTGAGTGACTCGGGAGTTACTTCAAGAAGCTCGTCGTCTTTTATGAATTCCATGCACTGTTCAAGGCTGAGAACACTGTGCGGAACAAGTCGCAGAGCGTCATCCGAGCCTGACGCACGGGTGTTTGTGAGATGCTTTGTTTTGCAAACGTTGCAAACGATATCTTCGTTCTTTGCACATTCGCCGACAATCATACCTTCGTAAACATCAACACCCGCAGGAATAAAGAGTCTGCCTCTGTCCTGAGTGTTGAAAAGACCGTAAGCGGTACTCATGCCTGTTTCGTGAACAACGATTGAACCTCTTTCACGGGTCTGAATATCGCCCTTATAGGGTGCATAGCCGTCGAAAAGCTGATTCATGATACCGTTGCCGTTGGTATCGGTAAGGAATTCCGCACGATAGCCGATAAGACCTCTTGACGGAATTTTGAATTCAAGATGGGTTGAACCGCCTTCACGGGCACCCATATTTTCAAGCTCACCCTTACGTGAACCGAGTTTTTCAATAACAGCGCCTACATACTGCTCGGGAACTTCAACAATAAGAAGCTCCATGGGTTCCATGAGCTGACCGTCGATTTCCTTGAAGATAACCTTGGGTCTTGAAACCTGGAATTCATAGCCTTGACGACGCATTGTTTCAATAAGGATTGAAAGATGAAGTTCGCCTCTGCCCGAAACCTTGAAGGTATCGGTTGTTTCGGTATCTTCAACTCTCATGCTCACATTTGTTTCAACTTCCTTATAAAGTCTGTCACGGATGTTTCTTGTGGTTACGAACTTGCCTTCTTTTCCTGCAAACGGGCTGTCGTTAACGATGAAATTCATCGAAATTGTAGGCTCGTCAATCTTGATAAAGGGAAGAGCTTCAACATTTTCGGGATCGCATGCGGTTTCGCCGATATTGATTCCTTCAATACCTGAAACGCAGATAATATCGCCTGCTTCAGCTTCTTCGCATTCAACTCTTGCAAGACCTTCGAACTGATAAAGTCTTGAAACTTTAACATTCTGAGTTGTACCGTCTGCTTTGCAAAGAGTAATCTGCTGATTTCTCTTGATTCGTCCCCTTTCAACTCTGCCGACACCGATTCTGCCCACATAATCATCATAGTCAAGGCTCGAGAAGAGAACCTGAAGGGGCTGGTCGGGGTCGCCCGTGGGAGCATCGATGTTTTCAAGAATCGCATCAAAAAGGGGCTGCATATTACCTTCTCTGCAGTTGGGGTCAAGGCTCGAATAACCGTCTCTGCCGCTGGCATAAACAACGGGAAATTCAAGCTGATCCTCGTCTGCGCCAAGGTCGATAAAGAGATCGAGAACTTCGTCAACAACCTCGTAAGGGCGTGCATTGGGACGGTCGATTTTGTTAATAACAACAAGAACCTTCTTTTTAAGACCGAGAGCTTTTTTAAGAACGAATCTCGTCTGGGGCATACAGCCTTCAAAAGCGTCAACAAGAAGCAGAACGCCGTCAACCATCATAAGAATACGCTCAACTTCGCCGCCGAAATCAGCATGACCCGGTGTATCAACAACGTTGATTTTAGTATCTCTGTAATGAACGGATGTATTCTTTGAAAGAATTGTAATTCCTCTTTCACGCTCAAGGTCGTTGGAGTCCATAACTCTGTCGGCAACCTGCTCGTTATCACGGAAGGTTCCGCTCTGCTTGAGCATTTCGTCAACAAGGGTTGTTTTGCCGTGGTCAACGTGAGCAATGATAGCAATATTTCTTAAATCTTTTTTATTAGCCAAAGGGGTCACCTGTTTTCTTTAAATTTATTCTGTAACTTCAAATCCTTCTGCTTCTCTCTTCACCTTAAGGTCAGCAAGCATCTTCTCTTTGTTCTTGCCTGAAATCTTATAGAAGAACATGGGAAGAGAGCAAAGAAGCATGCTGATACCGGGAATGAGTGACACAAGAGTGAACATTGCAAATCTCTGACCAAAGTCAATATCAAATGCAAATTTGAGAGTTTCGGATGAAAGCATATCCTGGGGATTCATGCCGATTACCATATAAAGCACGATGATTCCGCAGGTTGCAACCGCATTGCCGATTTTGTTGATGAAGCCCTGGCAAGCCGAACCGAGACCGTTTTCTCTCACGCCTGTTGTGAGCTCCATATAGTCAAGGCTGTCGCAAATCATCGCATAGGAGATAACATTGATAACGCCGAGAGGAATTGACTGAACAATAATAAAGGGAGCAAGGATATAAAGGCTTGAAAGGTCTGTTACAAAACCGATGATTGTTGTGAGAACGCTTGCGGCAAAGCCTGCAAGGCAGGTAGCAATAACGATTTTTTTATAGTCAAACTTCTTCATGAGCTTGGGCATGAGAAGAGTTGTGCCGAACATGCCGACAACGGTGCAGATAAGGAAAAGAGTGTTTACAGCTGAAACGCTTGTTTCATAAGCCTTTGTCTTTTCCGCAAGTGACATTGCATCGGTGATTTCGGGTCCGATATAGAAAGAATAACGTGCAACATGGATTGCAGCCGCCTGAACAAGATATCTGCCGCTTGAGAGAACACCCATGATAACAACAAGCATAAGGGGTTTGCACTTGAAAATTCTTGAAAGGCTTCCGGGCTGACCGGGAACCTTTTTCTTATCGGGGAGAACAACTCTTTCCTTGATATGGAAATAGCTGTTGACATACATAACACCGCCGATTGCAACGGTCGCAACTGCGATTATGAGATATTTCATCTTGCCGAAAGCGATGGGGTTTGTGTCCTCATTGATGAACAATCCGACAACAAGAGGAATGATAAAGAAGAATACCTCGGGAATAGCCGAACCGATGCTGTTGATGATCTTTGTGAAAGAAATAACGTCACTTCTCTCTTTTGAGTTGGGGGTAAGCACATTCGGAAGAGTCCAGAAAGGAACGTCAGCCAACGTGTAAGCCATGCCCCAGAGAACATAGACGATTGCGGTGAAAATCATAAGGGGAACGGGAGCAAGATTCGGGCTGAGGAACATGAGAATGGTAAGAACGGAAATAATGGGAGTTGCGATGATGATATAGGGTCTCATTCTTCCGTTTTTGAGAGATTTTCTGTCAACAATCATACCCATCATGGGGTCATTGATTGCGTCCCACACTCTTGCAAGAAGCATGAGCATAAGAACAAAGAACAAGGGAAGCTGAAGAACATTAACATAATAGTCGCTGATTTTGCCTGACATTGTGGCATAAATCATACCCTGACCGCCTGCACCGAGAGCATACATCCACAGCTCTTTTTTGCTGACATATCTTTTATCTTCCATGGTATCTTCCTTTCAAATCAGTTTTCTTGCTTCTTTGCCATTTCTTCGCGGAATTTAGCCTGAAGCTTCAAGTATGTTTCTTCGGGGATATCGGGATTGCCCTTGGAATAGCCGGGAATAAACATATCACCTGCAACCTTGGGGTCGGTACAGCGTGTATCATTTCTCCATTTTTCTCTTTCTTCGGGATTGCGGAGATTGGGAATATCCATGGGAATTCCGCCTTCAAGAGCTGAGAAATAAGCAAACATACCGGGAAGGAACATATCAAGTCCTTCGTAAACATCGATAACATCGGCTTTGTTGCCTCTGAGCCATTCGATTACGTTATGCATGAAATAATAGTCAGCACCGCCGTGACCTGTCTTTTCGGCAAAATCCGAAAGGTGGTCCCATGTGGGAGCGATACGGGGCTTTGAATTGTTATCGCCTTCGTTTTCGTCGCAGTTCACATAGAGAGTCTGAACATCTTCGTTTTCAGCGTCTTCACGGGCTGTTTCCATTCTGCCCTTTGAGCCATTGATGGAATACCAGATTGAATGACCTGCACAGCCGATACCGTGAACACTCTTGAGAAGTGCGCCGTTTTCGAGAGTGATTATTTCAAGACCGATGGGAGCAGCCTTTGCGCCCATGCGATACATTCTGTCATTATAAGCAACTTCAAATCCGCTGACCTTGACGGGTCTTAAACCTGTGATATGGATGAGCGGACCGATTGAGTGAGTGCAATAGTAGAAAGCGTGCATAAGGGTTCTCCAATGGTCGGGTCTGCCCTGAGTATGCATATGCCAGTCTGCTTCAAGATTGTGCATATATTCGCCTTCGCCGTATTCAAACTTGCCGAGCACACCTGCTTCATAAAGCTCTTTCATCTTTTTGGGAGCAGGCATATAGCAGCAGTTTTCGGCAAAGAAATACATCTTTCCGCTTCTTTCAACTGCTTCAACAAGCTCAACAGCTTCTTTCATTGTCTGAACGGGAAGAACTTCGCTGATAACGTTGAGTCCTTTATCAAGAGCCTTGACTGCAAAAGGTGCGTGCTCTGTTGCATAGTTTGCAAGAACAACAACATCCATATCATGATTAAGGAAATCTTCGTAGTTATCGTAGAAAGTAACGCCTTCGCCTTCGTAATCTTTCTTTGCGAGTTCGAGCATGGGGATATAATTATCGCAGATTGCAACGGTTTTTGCACCCTTGACGCTGCGGCAATAGTCAATCATGCTTCTGCCTCTGCCGACACCGAGAACACCGACTTTGATTGTGGGAGATCTTTTGATTTTTGCAAAGAACGAGCAGTCTTCTCTGACCATATCGAATTCGCCGTCAACTTCAAGCTCTGCAAGCATCCATTCCCAGCGCTGCTTCATATCCGTTTTATATTCAACGGGAACAAAACCTGCGGAAAGATAGCTCTTTACCGCACCCTTGCGCCATTCATCGGTGGTAAGATAGATATAATCAACATCCTGTGCGGCAAGTTTTTTGACGCAGGCATTGTTAAGATATTTTCCGAGACCTCTGCCTCTGAATTCGGTTCTGATACCAACCATATGAAGCTCACCGCAGTTATCCTCGGGATGGAAAACAGCGGTTGCGGTTCCGACATGCTCGCCCTCATAGTCGAGGAAGAAAACGTCGGTTTCCATGTTGATATCGTCGTGGTTGGTTATGCGGCTGTCGAAACGGCTTTCGTCTGCATCATCTGCTTCAAGACCGTTTTTGCAGCATTCAACCCACGGCATTTTGTCGGAGGCGTCTTTATAATTTACAATTGAGTAGCCTTCGGGCAATTCCAGATCTGCAACGGGAGTACCCTTGAGCCAGTACATTTTAAGCTGTGCCATATTTATCACCTGATTTTCTGTTTTACTCAAAAAAAGGGACTGTTTTTACAGCCCCTTTTGAATTGATTTTATTCGCCCTTCATTTCAAGGAGCTTAACGGTTCCGTCATAGGAAGCCTGGCTGACCTTGATTGAATCTGTAATAGCTGCTACGATATCGTCTTCGGTAGCACCGAGTTCAACGGAGTACTTCTTGTCGATAAAGAGATTAAGAGCCATGATATCTGCAAGTCCGTCAACGTCAATACCGCTTTCAATGCCCTTTTCAGCATATTCCTTCTTAACCTTGCCGAGACCCATTCTCATCATCCATGCGGGAACGCTGAGAATCTTTCTGTTATCGCCCATGCCTCTTGCAGCATAAACAATCTTAAGGAATTCCTTCCATGTCTGGTTATACATGGAGATGGGCCATGCCTTTGCACCCTTTGACTTTTCAGCTGCGCCAACAATAACTTCACCAACCTGACGAACTGTGAGCATAGCTGTGCCGCCGCCGGGATACATTGTGAGAGGAAGCTTATCCATCATCTTGATCTGCTCGATAAGGATAACCCAAACGGGCTTTCTGCCGGGCTGAGTGCCGAAGATGTAGGGAAGTTCAAGAACTGATACATCGAAGTTTTCGTCTGCAAATGAGAATGCAACTTCTTCCTGGTCGATACGGCTCTTGATATACGGATGTTTCTTTGTGAGCTCCATGTCGGGTCTTTCTTTTGCAAGATATGCAAAGTATGAACCGAGAATAACAGCGTTCTTCATGCCGATTTCCTTGCAAAGGGGAAGGATTCTCTTGAGAGGAGCGATGTTGTACTTATAGTATGCATCATAAACGGGTGCGGGGAATTCAACTCTTTCGTCGATACCTGCTGCGAATACGAAGCAGTCGCAACCTGCCATGATAGCCTTGATTTCTTCGTCTGTCTTTTCATAGATGTTGCAAAGTTCAATTTCCATTTCCTCGGGAATGGGTGCACCTTCGGGAAGAGGGGGAAGAGCAACGCTCTTAACCTGATGACCTCTTTCGATAAAAATTCTTGCTGCTTCGCAGCCGAGAAGACCTGTGCCGCCAATCATAAATACTTTCATTGGGGGATTCCTCCTTTAAAATTATACATATATAATATATATCTTATTTATTGAATAGTCAAGAAAAAATTAATGCAAATTTGTCACACGTTGTCGAGAGAATATGAGAAGAAATCGAGCGGGAACCAACTCTGTGCAAATGCAGGAATTTCAAGTCTGTCTTTTGAATAAAGACCGCCGATGAACATAATGGCATCTCTGTGGTCAAGTTCGATATCCGCATCCCCCTCTGCCTCTGTTACGCTGACTTCTTTTCCGTCAACGGTAACAGCAAGGAATTCATCGCCGTTCATTCCGTGGATAAGAATTCTGAATGTGCCCGATGTGAGATTCATTCTCTGCGCTTTGAGAGCAAGGAATGCATCGATATAGTTGCGGAAGTTGAATATGTTAATCATTTCGGGAGTGCCGATTGAATAGCCGCCGCAATTCTTCGCCATAAAATCGCAGTATTCTGTGTCAAAAGCAGGAAGATTTATTGCAACGCCTTCAAGATTTCCCGTGTCGATTGCGCACATGATAAGTTCGAGCATATCGTCAACATCAACCGCTCTGATTTCGTGAAGATATCTGCCGCCGTGCTTTTCGAGAGTGAAGTATCCCTTGAATTCGTCGCCGTCAAATGCGGCATAGGGTATGTTGTTCCACGAATGCATGATATCGATATAATCTTCTTCTTTTCTTTCAACATAGAAAGGAAGTTTTTCGTGGATTTCCTTGATTCTGCCGATGATATCAACGTCATTTTCCGTGATTTCACGGGCGGTAAACTTTGATTTTCTTTCTTCGCCGATGATTCTTCTGATGTTGCCTTTATCAATCAGGAAGCGGTATTCAACGCCGATGGGTTCATAGCCGAAGAAACCGTAGCGCTGTCTCTGACCGCCGAGAAGAGAATAGTCATGGCCTTCTTCTTTCATCATATCAAGAGCCATCTGCATGGTGTCTTTCATATAGCCCTTGCCCCTGCAATCTTCCGTTACGGCAACATTTCCGATGCCGAGAATCCTGAGCTTTCTGCCTGCAGCAACGGCATTGAGAGTGTAGCAACCGATTGCGCCCTTGATTTCTTCGCCTTCCATAACAACAAGATTGTTGTAAGCAGGTGAATATTTATCCTTATAAAGTTTGGGAAGAAGCGACATGAATCGGGTGTTGTTGGGGTCGTTTGTGAAGAAAACTTTGTCGAGCATTTCCATAAGCTCATTTGTGTGTGTTTCGGGGCATCTGCCCTTGTAAATATTGCTCATTTTAACATCCTTATCTGAGTTTCATAAAGTCATTGTAGCTGAGAACTCTGTAATTTTTTCCGTTGATGGGTCGGGAGTTATCTTTCTTGCGCTTTCTGATGATAAGAATAATCAGGAACACAATCACGAGAATTGCCGCAATGCGGAATATCCATGAAGAAAGAATTTTTTTAGCTGTGCTTCCGATGAATGCAAAGATGCTGATTTTTGCATCCATGTTTGAAACAAGGTCAATTTCCTTGATGACCTGACCTGCATACATCACTTTGCCCCTGCAGATTACATCGCCCTTTTTGACGGGGGCGTTCACCGATTCGGGTGCATCGATAAGTTCAACAAGAAGACTGCCCGAATCCGTTCCCTTGGGAACAAGGCTGTAGACTGTTTCTGCAGGTGAGAGTGTTATGTAATCGGCGGATTTTGCATACTTGACGGAAACTTCGCCCACAACTCTTGTTGTGTCCGCAATTGCAACAAGCTCGATATTTCTGAATGTCCATTCGAGCATCTCCTTGCAATCAAGGAACGAGCCGTTTTCGTTCACGCCGTCATTATCAACATCCCTGAAAACCGAGTTGAGAGCAACCGCAACATAGTTGTAGCCGTCGTTTGATGCAACGGCAACGAAGCATCTGCCCGCCTGCGATGTTGAGCCTGTTTTTCCGCCCTTGACATACTTGCAGTAGTAATCCTTGTAGGCATTGTTGAGCATATAGTTTGAAGAATGGATTGTTCTTGATTTCTGAAGATTCGTTTCGGGAAGAACATAGGTCTTTCTTCCTACGATTTCTTCAAATGCGGGGAAAGACATTGCATGGGTGATGAATTTTGCCATATCCGTTGCGGTCACATACTGATTATCGTGGTCAAGACCGTGGGGATTTTCAAAATGGCTGTTGGTACATCCGAGTCTTTCGGCAACTTCGTTCATCATACCAATGAATTTTGCTCTGTCACCGCCCGAAACATAATCGGCAAGTGTTGTTGCGGATTCGTTTGCACTCACGAGCATAAGGCAGCAGAGAAGGTCATAAACAGAAAGCTGTTCGCCTGCCATAAGTCCGCCGAGCGAGCTTCCCGTGCCGTCAAGCTCTCTGATGCATGACTCGGGAACGGTAACCGTTGCGGTCAGATCCGAGCAATTTTCAAGAACGACGATTGCGGTTATAACCTTTGTAAGGCTTGCAGGCGCAGTCTGTTTGTTGGCATTTTTGGAAAAAATTACTTCTCCGTTGTCGGTGCTAACGAGCAGCAGACAATCCGAATAAAGCCCCATTTTTTCCATAACATCGTCATAAGCGGCGTTTGCGCTTGTAAAACAGAATGTGCTCGCAAAAAGAACCGCTGTCAATAATATGCTTAATATTTTCTTCATTTCACAACACCGTTTCAAAAAAATTTCGATAAGAGATAGTATATCATAGTTTACTATAAAAATAAATACCTAATTTTTGGTTTTTTGCCATCGGTTTCACACTTGATTTTTTCGCCCGATTAGAGTATAGTAATGTGGACTATAAAATTAAGGAGTGTGGAGAATGGTATATGTAACCGGAGATATGCACGGCGATTTTTCCAGATTTGACTCTCCTGCGATAAAACAGCTCAAAAAAGGCGATACTCTTATTGTTTGCGGTGACTTCGGATTTGTCTGGGATAACAGCAAAATTGAGCAGAAAATTCTCAAAAAGCTTGCAAACAAAAAATTCAACATCTGTTTCATCGACGGTACTCACGAAAACTTTGAAATTCTCAATTCTCTCCCCGTTTCGGAATGGAACGGCGGAAAGGTTCATCATCTCGGCGGAAATCTTTACCATCTTATGAGAGGTCAGGTTTTCAAAATTGACAACATGACTTTCTTCACGATGGGCGGCGGCGAAAGCCCCGATATTGACATCCGTTTTGAAGAAAACGCATGGTCAAAATTTGAATTTCCCAGCCGTGAAGAGCTTCTTGAAGGCGCGGCAAATCTTGAAAAACTCAATTGCCGTGTTGACTACATCATAACTCACGAGCCTCCCGTTAAAATCAAAGGATTCCTGAAGCTCAAGGACAGCGAAACCGCAAGTGTCACGGGTCTTAACACTTATCTTGAAGAACTTTCCGAAGCCTGTGTTTTCAGACGCTGGTTCTTCGGTTCAATGCATCTTGATAAGTATATTTCGAACTCCCATGTTGCGGTTTTCCAGAATGTCATCAACGCTATAACGGGTGAGGTTCAGCGATGAATATTGTAAAAAACCTTAAATCCGCGCTCGAAAAAAACGAAGCATTTCTCATAACTTCCGAAGAAAACATGAGATATCTGACGGGATTTGCTCACTCGGAAGGCAGGGTGCTTATAACCAAAACCGAAGCCGTTTTTTTCGTTGACAGCCGCTACATTGAAGCGGTCTCAAAGAGCGTGAAATCATGCGAAGTTGTGCTCATGACTTCGTTTCACAAACAGCTCGGTGAATTGGTTGAAAAGCTCGATATAAAAAGGATTTTCACCGAAGCAGAAGGCATCAGCGTTGCCGATTTTTCGGCGCTTTGCAAGAATGTTCCCTGCGAATTCAAGGCAGAAAAAACCGATGAGCTTCTCACATCTCTCCGCCGCAAAAAAAGTGAAGACGAAAAGCAAAAAATCCTTAAAGCGCAGGCGATTGCCGAAAAAGGATTCGACCATATTCTCGGCTTCATAAAAGAAGGCGTTTCGGAGCGTGAAATCGCTCTTGAACTCGACTTTTTCATGTTGAAAAACGGTGCGGAATGTGTTTCGTTTGACACCATTGCCGTCAGCGGAAAAAACACTTCTCTGCCCCACGGCGTTCCGTCGGAAAAGAAGATTGAGAAAGGCGATTTCATCACTCTTGACTACGGTGCGGTTGTTGACGGATATCACAGCGACATGACACGCACGGTTGCAGTCGGCGGAATTTCATCCAAACAGATTGAAATTTACGAAACCGTTCTTTCGGCGCAGAAAAAGAGCCTTGAAGTGCTTAAGGCAGGAATTTCGGGATTTGATGCCGACAAAGCGGCAAGGGATATAATTGTGCAGGCAGGCTACGGAGAGTTTTTTGGCCACGGCACGGGTCACGGCGTGGGTCTTCAGATTCACGAATCACCCCGACTTTCACCCAAAAGCACCCACATTCTTGAAGCCGGCGATGTTGTAACGGTTGAACCCGGAATTTATATCCCCGATACCTTCGGCGTGCGCATTGAAGACATGGCTTTCATTACCGAAAACGGTTTTGAAAATCTCACAAAATCCCAAAAATCTCTTATAATTCTTTAATATTTAAAAAAAGACTTGAAAAATAATGGTAAATGGTATAAAATAGTTGCGAAAACATATAAACATATATAAGGAGAAATATTTTTATGGTATCAGCAGGCGATTTCAGAAACGGCGTAACCTTCGAAATGGAAGGCCAGGTTTATCAGATTATCGAATTCCAGCACGTTAAGCCCGGTAAAGGCGCTGCTTTCGTAAGAACAAAGATCAGAAACGTTATCGGCGGTGCTGTTGTTGAACGTACATTCAACCCCACCGACAAGTTCCCCGCCGCTCACATCGAGCGCAAGGAAATGGAATATTCATATGAAGACGGCGGTCTTTACTACTTCATGGACCCCGAAACATATGACATGATTCCCATCGGTGCAGACACACTTCCCGAAAACTTCAAGTTCGTTAAGGAAAACGAAACCTGCCGTGTTCTTTCATACAAGGGCAGCGTTTTCGGTGTTGAACCCCCCACAACAGTTACTCTTCAGGTTACAAAGACTGACCCCGGTTTTGCAGGCAACACAGCTACAAACGCAACAAAGCCCGCAACTCTTGAAACAGGCGCTGAAGTTAAGGTTCCTCTCTTCATCGACGAGGGCGAAATGATTGTTGTTGACACCCGTACAGGCGAATATCTCAGCAGAGGCTAATCAATAAATTTTAATAATTGGAGGACAATGAAATGACCGTAACAGAAAAGGTTGCATATCTTAAGGGTCTTGCAGAGGGTC
>JAZRJH010000161.1:0-12445 GCA_045645685.1 Acutalibacteraceae bacterium | reverse complement strand
AGGACCTTATGGACACAATGGGTCTTTCACGTTGCGCACTTAACCCCCAGACAATGCAGTCAAAGAAATACAGCATCAAGCCCGCTAAGAAGTCAAAGAAGATTGCTATCGTAGGCGGCGGTATCGGCGGTATGGAAGCTGGTATCGTTTGCGCAAAACGCGGACATAAAGTTACTATTTACGAAAAGAGCGACAAGCTCGGCGGTGTATTCATCGCAGCTGCAGCTCCTTCATATAAGGAAAAAGACCGTGATCTTATTGCATGGTATATCCGTGAAGTTGCAAAGCATCCCATCGAAGTTAAGATGAACACTGAAGTTAAGGATATCGCTTCTCTCGGTGCAGACGAAGTTATCATTGCTACAGGTTCAAAAGCAAGAAAGATTCCTGTTAAGGGCGCAGACACAGCAATCGAAGCTGTTGACTTCCTTCTCGGCAAGGCAGAAGTCGGCGAAAATGTAACAATCATCGGCGGCGGTCTCACAGGCTGCGAAATCGCTTATGACCTTTATCTTCAGGGCAAGAAGCCCACAATCATCGAAATGCAGGATGACCTTGTTACAACTCCCGGTGTTGCTCTTGCTAACACAAGCTATCTCAGAGATTTCTTCAAGGCAAACAAAGTTCCCGTTCATCTCGAAACATCTCTCTGCGAAATCAAGGACGGCGCTGTAACAGTTAAGGATAAGGACGGCAAGACATTTGATATTGCTGCTGATTCCGTTATCATGTCAGTCGGTTATGTTCCCACTCCCCTTGCTCCCAAGGGCAAGCACGTTCACGTTATCGGCGATGCTGCAAAGGTTGGCAATCTCCGTACCGTTATCTGGGGCGCATGGGACATCGCAATGAAACTTTAATTTAAACCAAGGAGCTGTGGAAACACAGCTCTTTTTTATTTCAGAATTGTAAATTTTTCTTTTTCTGTTTAATTTTCATTAATTGTCTGATATAATTATTCTGAAATATGAGATTACAGAAGGAAAACCATGAAGAAGAAACCAATTTTAATTAAAACATTATTTATTTTATATATTGTTCTGATGTTGTGGCTTCTTTTCGGTCAGCGAATGGGCAGAGAAATCAGCGGTTCATATTCCGATGTTCTTCTTTCCAACATCAACCTTGTTCCGTTTGCAACCGTGAAGCTCTTTTTAAATGCCATTCACGGCTCTTTTTCGGATTACACCGTGAAGCATTCCATGATAAATCTTATCGGAAATGTTGTGATGTTCATTCCGCTCGGGTTCTTTATACCGTCTGTTTTTTCAAAATATTCTGCATTTCTGAAATCCGTGTCGGTATGTGCAATCAGTATCATTATTGTTGAAATCATTCAGCTTTTCACATTGCTCGGAAGCTGTGACATAGATGATTTTATTCTCAACATTGCGGGCGTAATTATGGGTTACGGAATTTACAAAGGAGTGGGTTTATATGGCAAAATTCGAAAAAACCGTTAACGGCAATTTTTCTCAGGTTTTGAAAAGAATCGAAGACGGAATTCTCAACGGAAGTGCATCTTCAACATTGGAAGATTCAAGCAACTTTATCAGCGGCGATGCCCGTTGCAGCGTAAGAGTTTTTGAACGATACAGTCTTTCGGGTCAGAACAGAGTCAGTCTGAGCGTCACTCTTTTCCAGAACGGAGATGAACCAATCCGCATTTCAGCAATAACTTCAGGCGGAAGTCAGGCGGCTTTTTTCAAAATCAACACCGTAGGCGAAGAAAAATTTCTTGAAAAAATCAAAGAACTTGTATAAGTTCAGTTTTGCAGGTGACAAAAATGGCATATGATAAAAAACCGAAAATGATTCTTTTTGATGTTGGCGGAACACTTTTCAACGACAGCAAGTGTATCCCTGCTGACGGATTTGAAAATCTCCGCAAATATGCACTCAATCCCGAAATAACAGACGGCAAAACGCTCGGAAAATATTGGGACGAATATCTTGACGATGTTTCGGGAATCAAAGCCAAATCGGGAACAACTCTTGATATCCCTCTCTCATCTGTTATCGGTTATGCAGCAATGAACACGGGGCTGAAATTCAGCATTTCCGTTGCAGAGCAAGAAGAAATATTTGACAGATTCAACTCCGAAAGAAAGGTTCTTGACGGTATTCCCGAGCTTCTTGAAACTCTTGATTCTCTCGGAATCCGCACGGCTGTTATCAGCAACAACATGATGAGCGGCGAAAGCCTTGCGCTTGCAATCAGAAATTGGATTCCGTCGGCAAAATTTGAATTTTGTCTTTCAAGTGCGGACATTCTTTTCACCAAACCCGACAGGAGAATATTCATGACCGCATTGAATCATGCAGGTCTTGAGCCTTCGGATTGCTGGTATTGCGGCGACAATGTAACGCCCGATGTTTACGGCTCTTCTTCATGCGGAATGACTCCCGTGCTGATTGATGAAAAATCCGAAATTCCCTTTGAATTCAGAAGTGACGGTAAATGCGAAAAATATCTCGCCGTCAATAACTGGAAACATCTCACGGATTTTATTAAAAACATATAAAACAAAGCCTGATTCCGCTTCGCAACGGTTTCAGGCTTTTTTATCAGAATTTATTGAATAACACAATTTCGTCTTCGGGTCTGAAAAGTGTGTGTCTTTCGTTAGGCTGAACATCATCTGCAGGGTAACCCATAACAAGAAGTGCAACGGGGTCAATGTTTTCGGGAATTCCGAATGCTTCACGCATTTTGAACGGATTGAAATGCATAACCCAGGTTGAGCCGATTCCGAGCTCCCAAGCCATGAGCATCATGTGGGTTGTGACGATACTTGCATCAACAATACCGCTCTGATTGCCGTCATAAGGTCTTGTCCAGCATTCGTCTTTGTTGTAGCAGATGAGCATTGCGCAGGGCGCATCAAAATGACATCTGGTGCATTCCTTCAGCTTTTCAAGGCTTTCATCGTTATTGATAACAAGGATTCTCTGAGGCTGATAATTGCATCCCGTGGGCGCAATATGACCCGCTCTGAGAATCTTTTCGATAGCTTCGTTTTCAACGGGTTTATCCGAAAATTTACGGACAGAAAATCTTTCGCTTGCAAGTTTTAAAAAATCCATGGTATCACCTTTTCTATCTCATTTTTTAATACGGCTGATATACTCGTTTCCGTTTTGTCTGAGCCATTGACGGCATCGTTTGTAATCGGGAAAAACTTTTTCGATTTCAGCATAAAACTTTGCGGAATGATTCATATATTTTCTGTGGCAAAGTTCATGAACAACAACGCTGTCGATTATTTCATCGGGCAGAAGAACAAGCAGACAGTTGAAATTGAGATTCCCTTTTGAAGAACAGCTCCCCCATCTTGTTTTCTGGCATCGGATGGAAATTCTGTTAAAATCAACACCGATTTTCGGGGCATAGAATTCAACCTTTCGGGGAATTATTTCCTTTGCTTTTGAAACAAAGCTCATTATTTCTTCGGCAGAATACGGCTCGGCTGAATCGGTAAGATTTTGTTTTTCAAGAACGGATTCAAGATGTTTTTCAATCCAACTTCTTTTTGATTCAACAAAATTTTCGATATCTTTGTTTTTCATTCTTTCGGGCGCACGGATAATGACCTGATTTGGTCTGACCTGAATTGAGATTGATTTTCTTTTGCTTTTAAAAACAGAAATTTCGGCATTTTCAAAATTCATCCGCACACCCCCTATGATGATAATTATATCACAGAGAACAGAATAAATCAAATATCCAAACTGATTGAATTATATTTGAATTTATGTTATTATTAAGATATCAACTGTTAAGGATTTGTACTATGGAATTTAATGAAAAACTGCAAAAATTAAGAAAACAAAAAGGTTTGACTCAGGAAGAGCTTGCGCAAGCACTTTTCGTTTCAAGAACTGCCGTTTCAAAATGGGAATCAGGCAGGGGCATCCCGAATATTGAATCTTTAAAAGCAATTGCAAATTTTTTCGGCGTTACGATTGACGAACTTTTATCGGGCGGTGAACTGCTGATTATTGCCGAAGAAGATGCAAAACAAAAAGAAAAACACAGCCGTGATATCATTTTTGCTCTTCTTGATATCAGCGTTGCAATGCTCTTTTTTCTGCCTTTTTTCGCTCAGAAATCAGGGGCAATGATTGATGAAGTTTCTCTTTTGTCGCTCACGGAAGTTGCACCTTATATCAGAATCTCATATCTGATTATTGTTGCCGCAGAAATTCTTTCGGGAATTCTCACCCTTGCTTTGCAAAATATCCGCAGTCAATTATGGATAAATATCAAAAGCAGTATTTCCGTTATTTTAAGCATTCTCGCTGTTTTTTTGTTCACAATCAGCCATCAGCCATATGCAGCTTCTCTTATCTTTGTTTTTCTGATTATCAAGGCTTCAATGCTTGTAAAAAGCCGATGACACGAAGAGTATCATCATTGTGAATCACCGTTTCTTGAATATAACCGGACCTTCCTTCAGAATGTAAACAAACATTAAAAGGAAGGTTTTTTAAATGACAAAAAGAAATCAGAAAAAATTATCAACAGCAATTATCTTTCTTGCGCTGTTTGCCCTTTGGACTGCGGCAGTTAAATTCATCGGTGTGAAGCCAATCGGACCGAACAATTCATCCGTCGGATTTGCAGAGTTAAATCAATTCTTTCATAATCTCACGGGCGTTCATATGAATCTTTATGTTATCACGGATTGGCTCGGTCTTGTGCCGATTGTTTTTGTTTTCGGATTCGGAATGCTCGGTCTTTTTCAATGGATAAAAAGAAAAAGCATTTTCAAGGTTGATTCGGATATACTGATTCTCGGCGGATTTTATATCCTTGTTATGGCGGTATATATTCTGTTTGAAACCGTTGTTATAAATTACAGACCGATATTGATTAACGGAATTCTTGAGAAATCTTATCCGTCATCAACAACAATGCTCGTTATGTGTGTTATGCCAACGGCTCTTATGCAAATAAAATCCCGTGTTAAAAACAAAAATTTTATGATGTTTCTCTCCCTGATTATCACGGCTTTTATTCTGTTCATGGTTATCGGAAGATTGATTTCGGGTGTTCATTGGGTAAGCGATATTATCGGCGGAGCATTGCTCAGCGCAGGTCTTGTGAGCTTTTATTCATATTTCACAAAATAAAAAGGAGCGGTTGCCCACTCCTTAATTTAAAAATTCATCAATATCAAAAAATTCGCCTTCATACCTGTTATGAAGGTTTTTTTCTTTTGTCTGATTAACCGCAAAAATCTTTTTTTCAGAATAAAGAATTGCGATTTTTATATTGTTATCAACATTCTCAATAAAATGTTTCTTAACTTTTTTATAAAGCGGATCATTGATTTTCAACGCATCGGGAATATGCACGGATGATGAACAGCAGAGCAAATCGCAGACAATTTTTTCCCGCAGAATTTCTTTGTTGCATTTATCCGAAAAGAATTCAAAAAGCATCTTCGCATAATCGGAAAGCCTTGTTTTGCATCCGTTCACGGCATTTCCGAAGTCTGAAAAAACATCAAACGGCAGAATTCCGACTTCATCAATCAGATAATCAAGAGTCATAAGGAATCGTCCGCTGTTATAAAGTCTGTCAAGGGCATCTTCGCATTTTTTGAGCATAATGATTTCATCGGCGGAAAGCCACGGGGTTGATGTTACTTCATAGGGCGGTGTGTCGGTGAATGTGCAGGGATATTTTTCTTTGTTTTCTCGCATATCAGCACCGTGAAGAAGTTTCAGAAATCCCATCTGAAGCATATGAGCTTTGAGCGAATAAGCGGTGTTGAAACCGTTTCTGAAACTTTCAAGGTCTTCGCCTGTAAGCCCTGCGATAAGGTCAATATGAATATGCATATTTCCGAAACCAACGAGCTTCTTAATATTTTCAACAAGTTTTTCCGTGTTGGTTTTTCGGTTGATATTCCTTAGCGTTTCTTCATTGAACGACTGCATACCGATTTCGAGCTGAACTGCTCCGCAAGGCATGGATTCTAGAATATGAAGAGTGCTTTCTTTGAGAATATCCCCTGCAATTTCAAAGTGAAAACAAACATTATCGGGAATTTCCCTGCCGTAGTTTTCTTTTATAAAAAGCAGAATTTCGTTTGCCCTTTTATAATCGGCATTGAAAGTGCGGTCAACAAATTTAACGGTCTGTGTTCCGCTTTTTGCGAGCTTAAGAATATCTTCTTTCACTCTTCCGATTTCAAAGAAACGAAGGGATGAGCATCTGCCCGAAAGACAGAATGCGCATCTGTAGGGGCATCCCCTGCTTGTTTCGATATATGAAATTCTTCCGCCGAGATTTGCAAAGAATTCTTCGCTGAAAGGTGACGGCGGAGTGTCGGAATATACTTTTTCGGGAACGGAAATTATTTCTCCGTTCTCTCTGAAAGAAAGACCCGAAACAGAAGACAAATCACCGCCGAGATTATCAAGAAAATCGGGGAATACCCACTCCCCTTCACCCGAAAGAACATAATCCGCAAACTCATATTTCCGAAGAATATCATCGGGTCTGTATGCAACTTCAGGACCGCCGAGAACGATTGTGCAGTTATGATTTTCTTTTATGATTCTGCAAACTTCAAGAGTTTTTCCGATATTCCATATATAGCATGAAAAAGCAACAACATCGGGATTTTCATTTATTATTTTCTTTGCAAAATCATCTGTGTTTCCGTTGATAGTGCTTTCTTTTACAACTGCATCATAATTCTTTTTCGAAAACTCACGGATTCCCGCAAGCAGGCACCAAGGAGAAAGCGAAGCGTGAACATATTTTGAGTTAAGACATGAAATAACGACTTTCATAATTTCTCCTTTCTTTTTTTCCTATTATACAGCAAATCACTCAATCTGTAAACATCGGAAAATTTTTGTGGAATAAACAAAATAATTATGATATAATTTTTAAAAAGAATTTTTCAGGTGATAATATGTTTTCAAAAATCATTGCATTTTTCATGTCTGTTATAACCGCTTTTACTCTTCCGATTTCGCAGATTTCAGATTCAATCGAACTCAGAAGCGAGCTTTCAAAAGGAAATTTCGGAAGTCCTTATATCATAAGACTTCTTGAAGATATAACCGTAAACGGCGTTTCTGCCGATGATTATTCCATTGTTATTCCCGACGGTGAAATTTATTCTCTTGCTGCAGAAACTCTTTGCAACGAAATTTATAATCTTACAGGCAAAACAATTGAGATAACACAAAACAAAACCGAAAAAGCTTTTGTGATAAATGAAAATCTCAACGAAGACAATATTTTCAATCTCAGGGTTGAAAACGGAAATGTTTATATCACGGGAAGCAAAAAGGCAGGAATATCAAGGGGAATAACCGCATTTGCAAACGAAATTCTGCAGAATGCACAGAGCATTTATGATTTCAAAGACGGCTATGAATACACAAAAACATTCTCCGATTATGTAACTTATGAAGAATTCGGAGCAATCGGTGACGGCAAGACGGACGATTTTGATTCAATTATAAAAACTCATGAATATGCAAACCAAAACGGTCTTTCTGTTTTCGCAAACGAAACCGCAACATATTATATCGGCGGCGCAAACAAAACTGCTTACATCATGACCGACACAGACTGGTCAACCGCACGCTTCATTATTGATGACACAAACGTTGAAAACAGAAGCGCATGGATTTTTAATATTGCACCGTCCAAAGGCGCTGTAAATATTACCGAAAAAATCTCTGCGCTGAAAGCAGATGCAACCAATATCGGCGCAACTCTTGAGAGCGACAGCCTTGTTGTGCTCACGGATTCCAATGTGAAAAGATATATCCGCAAGGGTGCAAATCAGAATTCGGGCAGCAATCAGACAGATGTTATTCTTGTTTATAAAAACGGAAATATCGCAGATGAAACTCCGCTCATCTGGGATTTTGATGCCGTCACATCCGCAACCGCTTATCCGATAGATACTGAAACGCTCCGTATCAGCGGCGGCAGATTCACAACAATCGCAAACAATGCTTCTTCCGAATATAACTACTATGCAAGAGGCATTGTGGTGAAACGCTCAAACACGGTTATTGACGGAATTTATCATGATATCACAAACGAAGGTAAAACAGGCTCGCCTTATTCCGCATTCATCAGCCTTTCCGTCTGCGCAAATGTAACCGTTAAAGATTCAACATTCACGGGTCACAAAAAATATTCAACAATCGGCTCTGCAGGCACTTCCGTCACAATGGGCACTTACGATATCGGTGCGGCAACAGCAGTCAATGCAAAATTCATAAACTGCAAACAGACCAATGACATCACCGATAATGACTACTGGGGAATTGCAGGCACTAACTACTGCAAGAATCTTGTGTTTGACTCATGTGCATTCTCACGCTTTGATGCTCATCAGGGCGTTCTCAATGCAACGGTTATCAACTCCGTTCTCGGTCATCACGGAATCAAACTCATCGGAAGCGGAACGGCTCTGATTGAGAACACAACCGTTTTATCCGACAGTTTCATTGACCTTCGCTCGGATTACGGCTCAACATGGAACGGCAAGCTCATTATCCGCAACTGCAGATTCTATCCCACAGGCGTTTCAAGCCACATTATCAACGCCGAAAACTCGGAAGACCATGATTTCGGTTACACCTGCTATCTGCCTTCCGAAATAGAAATTGACGGATTTTATGTTCACAGAATCGGCACCAACTATCTTTTTACAAAGGTTAATTCAAAACACAATTCCGATTCATACAATGCACAATATCCCGTTATTCCGCCGCAGGAAATAACCGTCAGCAACTTCAGCAATCTTCTTTTCGGAAAACTCTCTGTTTCCAAAAACAGAACAATATTCAAAACTGAAATAAATTCTTAAGGTCTGAAAAACCTGAATTCAGATTTTCATAATCTGCTCCTTCGGCAAGTCCGAGGGAGCTTTTTTCTCTCTTTGCGAAAAAAATTTTTTAAACCCCGAATCCCTTGACCTGCTTGGGTTTCGGGACTTGACGGCAAAAATTCCGCAAAAAATTGCAACCTGTTTATGTTTCAAAAAACGCGAGTTCTGACTATGGGTGAAAGGATATTTTCAAAATTACCGATACCGGAAAGGAGAACTATGATAAACAAAACAGAAAAATCCGATTACCCGTACATGAAATTCCCCAGAGCATTAATCAGCAACAAACAGTTTCATCACATTTCAATCGAAGCGAGAACTTTTCTTGCAATGATTCTTGACAGAGCGAATGTTTCAGCTCTCAATTCCGAGAGATTCACGGACAAAAACGGTGAAATTTATGTTGTCTTCACCCTTGAGCAGGTCTGCGAAAAACTCGGATGCAGTAAAACCCGTGCCACAAGAATTTTTAAGGAACTCGAAAACAGCAATATGATAGTCAGAAAGCGCAAAAACCGTTTATCGCCTTACAGAATTTATCTTACGGACACATTTTATGACGTCATAAAATGTGAACTCACGACATCACAAAATAACATCTCACGAGAGCACGTTTTGTTATCTCACGACAGTACAGAATGTGATACTAATAAGAATAAATATAATAAGAATAATATCAGTAATAATAAATCATCAATCATCGGGTTTGAAAGAACGGAAGATGAGATTAAAGAACAAATTGAATATGAATGTCTTGTCTGCGACGCTAACAAGAATCTTCTTGATGAAATTGTGATGATAATTTCGGATGTTTTCAACGGCACAAGTCCCACCGTGAGAATCGGCAGGGATGATATGCCTCGCGGAATTGTTATTTCAAGATTCTGCAAACTTGAAGCGGAGCATATTGTTTCGGTTATTTATGACCTTGAACACAGCAAAACCGAAATCTGCAACATAAAACAATATCTGATTACCGTGCTTTATAACGAACCTGCGACTTCAGAATTGTCAACAACGGCAGATTTTTCGTTCCGTCACAAAGCCGAATAAAATTCCTTGTTGATTTTATAATAAAAGATATGTTATACTCTGAAATTATCACGGATTATGTCGGAAGGAAATTTGATATGTCAGAAATTTTAGAAGTTATAATGGTTCTCACATTCGGCGCTTCATGGCCGTTCAATGTTATCAAGTCATACAAAGCAAGAACAACCAAAGGGAAAAGTCTCGGATTTCTTTGTCTGATTTTTCTCGGTTATGTTGCAGGCATAGCATCAAAGCTGATGAACGAAACATATATGATGTCATTTTCATCAAAATGGTATGTGCTTTTCTTTTATGTTCTCAACCTGACAATGGTCGGAACGGATTTGTGCATATACATAAGAAATTATAAACTCGACAAAAAACGGGAAGCCGAAGAAAAAGCATAAATAATAAACCACTTCATTTGCCGATAAGCATAAGATGAAGTGGTTTTTTGTTAAAGCAATGTTCTTTCTATAACATTATTCTGAAGTTCGTCGGGAAGATTGATGAAATAATCGCTGTAGCCGCCGACTCTGACAATAAGATTGCGATGGTTTTCGGGATGTTCTTTTGCATCAAGCAGGTCTTCGGGCGAAACTACGGTTACAGTAAATTGCTGACCGCCGCCCATAAAATATGCCTTTGCAAGAGCAATGAACGATTCCTTGCCTTTTTCTGTGCAGAAAATCTTCTTGTCAAATTTATTCTGAAAAACGAATCCGCTGCAGGCATCGGTGTGATTGAAGCGAAGAACGGATTTTATCTGAGCCGTGGGTCCGTTTGTATCACGGCCGGGTGTTGCCGCAATACTGTCCGCAAGAAGAGGCTCGCCCTTGTGTTTTCCGTTAGGAAGCGCCGCAGTCTGTTTTCCGTAGCCTGCCGCACGGTTAAAAGTGCTGCATCCGCCTGTGAAAACTCCGCCTCTGTAAGTATTATTACGCTTGAGAACGGTTAAAAAACGGTTGAGAGCACGGGCTGTTATTTCGTCAACGGCTTCAATATCATTGCCGAATTTTTCGCAATTCTTAAAATCGTGATAAAGCTGTTCATATCCCTTGAAATCGGCATTGAGAGCATCAATCAGCTCGGGCATCGAATATTTCTTTTCATCAAACACAAGCTTTTTGACGGCATAAAGACTGTCGCCCGTGTCGGCAATTCCTTCGGCAAGAATCTGCCCGTGGTTATAAAGCGGACCGCCGTTTCTGTATTCTTTCCCCTTTTCAAGGCATCCTTCAACAAGGCATGAGCGCAAGGGATGCGGCTCAAAAACCGCTCTCATATGTTGCCATGCATTTGCGCTGCTGCATGAACCGTAGGTTACAAATTCAAGCTGATCCGTGAATGCACGCTCAAATCTTTCGTAGCTTTCAAAAGTTCTTGCATCGCCCGTTTCAATCGAAACTTTTTCGCCCGTCATAGCATCAACGCCGTTGTGAAGAGCAAATTCAAGGCATTTTGTGAACAGAACTTCTCCGTCTTCAAGACCCATATGACTCTTGCCGAAAATATCGATCTGATTGCATCCGTTCATGCAATAATCATGGCTGTCTGCAGGCGGAATTCCGATTTTTTCAAGCGCAGCACAAACAACATCGTCATTATAAAGCGCAGGAAGTCCCGTTCCCGTTGCGAGTGTTTCCGCAATCGCTTTCCAGAGTTTTTCAGGAGTGTTTCTGTGAACACGGCAAGTGAGATTCGGGGTCTGATATCTCTTTTTTCTCACCATTTCAAGAATATCATATGTAAGTTCATTTGATTCATCGCTGAAATTTTCGTCACTTCCCGAAATGCAGAGATTCCATGAGCGATGGTCATGGAAATAATCCCAGAGTCTGTCAAGAAGGTCAATAATTTCATCCTTATTTTCTGTTTTGCAATATGCAGGATACATATATTGGTCAAATCTGCCTGGAGAATCGCTCGAGTCAAGAGCAAAAACAAGCATAAACGAACACATAGCCGATGTGAAATCGTATGCAGGCTTTTTGGGAACGGTTTCAAACGCCTTTGCCATGCGAAGATAAAATGCCTTATCATCAGCATTTCCGCATTTTTCCGCATTCTCAAGTGCCGCCTGACGGTATCTTTCGCCAAAAATGTCAAGTGCATCGAGAAGATATGAGCATGAGCGGTAAAAACAATCCGAATCGGGATGATTTTCTTTGTTTTCGGCAATTATATTGCGGATATGGTCTGTGCCGAAGTTGACGATTCTGCCGTAATCGGGGTTGGAATGTCCGCCCCAACCGCCTCCCCATTCTGCACCCGAGCGATTGAGATTTTCCGTTATATCCGAAAAAAGGCGTTGCGACTTGTTTCTGAAAATATTCAGTTCTTCAACATAGCGGCGGAGAGTTTCTTTATGCTCGGGGAAGATTTCAGCAACTTGTGCAATCTTATCGTCAAAAAAGCGAAGTCCGTCGGGAGCGGTATAGGATGAAGTTCCGTATTTTGTCTCAAACGAAGTTTCGGGGAGCAGCTGACGGGAAAATTTTATATCAATATTCTTTGCGGCATGAAGCACGGCA
>JAZRJH010000160.1:0-4191 GCA_045645685.1 Acutalibacteraceae bacterium | reverse complement strand
GCACTCGGTGCGGATATGGTTGCAATGGCAGAATCAAAAGAGCTTGCAGAAAAAGGTTTTCTCACAAGTTCCTGCTGCCCTGCGTTCGTTTCTTATGTGAAATCTGCATTCCCTCAGCTTGCAGAGCATATTTCGCATAATCTTTCACCCATGGCGGCGCTTGCAAAGTATATCAAAGAAACAAGTGAAGGAGCAAAGGTTGTTTTCATCGGACCTTGCACCGCAAAGAAAGCGGAAGCACAGCTTGAATCCGTCAAGCCTTACGTTGACAGTGTTCTGACCTTTGAAGAACTTCAGGCACTCTTTGACAGTAAGGATATCGATATCACAACTCTTGAAGAAGATGTGCTTGATAACGCATCGTATTTCGGAAGAATTTTTGCAAGAAGCGGCGGACTTTCAGATGCAGTTGCTCAGGCAATGAAAGAGCAGAATATCGAGTTCCACCTCAAACCCCCAGTCTGCGACGGTATTGAAGCCTGCAAGCTTGCACTTCTCAAAAAGAGCAAGAATGTTCTTGATGCAAACTTTATCGAAGGTATGGCTTGTATCGGCGGATGTATCGGCGGTGCAGGATGCCTCACTCACGGCGAAAAGAACAAATCCGAAGTTGATAAATACGGCAAAGAAGCAATGGAAAAAACAATCTCCGACGCCGTTTCAATTTTAAAATAACGAATCATATATCTACCCCAATCTTATCAAAAGCACCGAGCGTCCGACTCGGTGTTTTTGTTTTTCAAAACTTTCAAATTAATCAAAAAATTAACAGTAATAAACCCCGAACGGATTGAAAAATGCCGCTCTTGACCGGTTCAAGACGGAAGCTGCAAGAGAAGTTGATGTTCCGCTGCATCTTAAAATTTACAACTTGTGAAAGTATAATATTAAGCAATTTGTACTTTGCAGAAACATAATCAATATAATGTGCCGAAAGCCGCCTTTGATTTTCAAGGGCGGCTTTTGAACTTTATGATGCGGATTTAATGATTCGGCACTCCGAAATCTGCCGTCTTTTTTGAAAAAATTATTAAAAAAATTTCCATTTCTGCACTAAAGTACAATGTGCAAACCGAAAAAAGGTGATAAAATTACGATGTAAGAATGTATACTGACGAAAGTATACCCATTATGAACAACACGAAAGGAGAAAATTTCTGATGAAAATTTTCAAAAAATCATTCGCAGTGATGCTTTGCCTTCTTATGGTAATGAGCATTATTCCTCTTTCTGCAAGTGCAGCAGAACCGACTGGTTTGTATTACAAGGGTGCAGATGTTAGTATAGGAATGTATTATGTTCCCGGAAGCACCACACCATTATCCAGTAAACCCGCAAGCGACAAATATATGTATTATAAATCATACAATGAACTTGTGTTGCATAATTTCTCTGATTATGCGGAGTCTTCATCAAAAATAGTCACAGCTGATAGAAATTATTATGTAGGCACAATAACATTTTTCGGCAATACTGATGATTTTAAAGTGACATTAGAAGGTGTAAACGCATTAACCGGTAAAAACGACATCGCGGTATTTGAAATGAGAAATTCTTCTCTGACGATCACCGGCTCGGATAACGCATCTCTTGTTTGCAACTCGTTGGTTGCTAATCAGGGAATTAAAATCACGAATGTCAATATATCTTCTAATAACACACAAGCAATTATTACCAGTAGTTTAAATAATGACGTTGTTTTTGAAAATTCAGTTCTGAGCAACCTTAATTTTACTGGTGTAAATTCTGTTGTTATGAAAAACTGCACGGCAAACGGTATTAAAATAACATCATATTGTGGCGGTGCCCAAATAGACAACAGCACTTTTAACGGCAGTGTGATCGGCGGTAAAAATTTTTATAAGTTTGATACTTCTGACAATATAACCGGCACAATGCAGCTTGGCAGTAACTCAGCAGTTACTTATAATAAAGCGCAAGCAAATACTCATCTCTTATCCGGTGGTACTGTTACTTTTGATTTAATAACCTCTGCCGCAGCAGAATATTCAATCACTGTTACAAACGGCACAGCTTCACCTACAAAGGCTAAAGCAGGCGAAACAATCACTCTTACTGCAAATGCAGCTCCCGAAGGTACGGTGTTTAATAAGTGGGTTGTAACAGGTGCAACAGTTGCGAATGCAACTAGTGCAACAACAACTTTTGTTATGCCCGAAAGGAATGTATCTGCAACTGCTATATATAAAGAAAAGACTGTTACTCCGCCTTCACCGGATGATCCTTCACCTGATGTTCCTTCGACAGGAAATTCATCGCTTTCAATTGCAACTCCCAGCCAAACAAATATTAACTATAAAGACGGAATCGTCCTTCACGCAACTGCTCAGAATCTTCCTGCAGGAGCAAAAATTGAATGGAGTGCAAATAACAATAATTTCACAACAACAGATGATTCATACGGCAGTCTGACTGCAATTTCAAACGCAAATGGTGCTACCGTTTTCACCGCAAAAATCAAGCTTACAGACGGTACATACGCCAAGGGTGCTGATGGTAACGAAATCAAAGCTGAAGTTACCCTCAATTCAAAGGCAGGCTTCTTCCAGAAGATTATCGGCTTCTTCAAGGGTCTGTTCGGACTTACAAAGATTCACGAATAAGATGTTAAAATATGTAGGGCGGCTTGCCCACAAGCCGCCGCAAACGTCAGTATCATTCAACGGCGGGATGAGGGCATCCCGCCCTACACAAACAAATTTGGCGGCAGAGAAATCTGCCGTCTTTTTTTATATAAAATATTTTTAAAAAAAGTTTCATTTCTGCACTAAAGTACAATGTGCGATTTATTTTTATTTGTTAAAATTAGGATGAATAAAAATCTTAATGGGGGATTTTATGGCTGATCTGAAACAACTTACGATTCTTCATTCAAACGATTTGCACGCCGACTTTCTTGCTGAAGAAATTGATTCAAAGCTTGTTGGCGGTGTTTCAATGCTTTCGGGATATGTCAATAAAGTCAGAAACGAAGAAAAAAACGCAATCTACTGCATCGCAGGCGATATGTTCAGAGGCTCGGTTATCGATTCCGAATATCAGGGCGTTTCAACAATCGAGATTATGAATATGCTCTCGCCCGATGTTGTTACCGTCGGCAACCACGAAACGGATTACGGCGTGTCACATCTTCTGTTTATCGAAAAATGTGCAAAGTTCCCGATTATCAATGCAAATTTACATATCAAAACCAACGGTGCAAGACTTTTCAAGCCTCACCATATAATCGAAATTGACGGAATGAAAGTTCTGTTTATCGGTATTCTTACCGAAGATGTTCTTTCGCAGACAAAGAATGACGGTCTTGTGGGAACATTCGTTGATATTGAAGAAGCGGCGCAGGCAGTCGGCAGAATCTGTAATACATATAACAGAATTGATATTGATTTTACCGTTCTTCTCACTCACATCGGATTTGAAGAAGATAAAAAACTTGCCGCAAAGCTTGACCCTGCATGGGGTGTTGATATTATCGTAGGCGGTCATTCGCATACGTTTATTGAAAAACCTGCGGTTGTGAATGATATTGTTATCGTTCAGGCAGGTACGGGTACAGACCAGATAGGCAGATTCGATATTATGGTTGATACCGATAACAACTGCATTGACAGCTACACATGGAAAAGTCTTCCCATTAATGCCGAAAACTGCCCGAGAGATGAAAAACTTGAAGATATAATCAAGTTTTACAAGAATAAAACGGATATGAAATACGGTCGCATGGTAACAAGATTCAAAAGACAGCTTACCCATCCGTCACGCTACCGTGAAACCGAACTCGGCGGTCTGTTTGCGGATATTATGCGTGACAGTCTCGGTCTTGACCTTATGCTTCTCGGCTCGGGAAGTGTCCGAACAACGGAACTCGGTCCGATTGTTCTTTATCAGGATCTTGCGGAATGCTTCCCTTACGATGACCCTGCATATATGCTCCGTGTTACGGGTGAACAGCTCAGACGGATGATAAAGTTCATGCTCCGTGACGAGGTGTGGGAAGGTTCGCATTGTGAATTTTATCAGTTCTCAAAAGGAACAAGAGTTATTTATGACCGCAACACTCACGAAATCAAAAAGTTTGTGATAAACGGCAAACCTCTTGATGATGAAAGAATTTATAAAATCGGTCTTCAGCATTTCCATTTCAAGAATCTTGAAAACTTCTTCTCCGTT
>JAZRJH010000159.1:0-2191 GCA_045645685.1 Acutalibacteraceae bacterium | reverse complement strand
TTGACAGATATCATCCCGATGCAATGGCGATTGAAAAGCTCTTTTTCAATACCAACCAGAAAACGGCGATTGATGTTGCTCAGGCGAGAGGCGTTCTTGTGCTTGCGGCACAGCAGGCAAAAATGCCGATTTTTGAATATACACCCCTTCAGGTGAAGCAGAGTGTTGTCGGTTACGGCAGGGCGGAGAAAAAGCAGGTTCAGGAAATGACGAGAGTTATGCTGAATCTCGAAAAAATCCCGAAGCCCGATGACGCCGCCGACGCCCTTGCCATGGCGATATGCCATTGCCACAGCGCAGGGTCATTGATCGGTTCATTGCGTTTGCGGTGAAATTCACCTGACGGTGAGTGAAATTGCTTTGCAACGAAATTTTTGTCTTTGACAAAAGTGAAATTTGTCTTCGACAGGTTAAGGAAGGGCTTTGCCCTTACCCGATTAAATTGCGGGCGAAACTCCTTAACTTTTAACCCTTCACTATTCACTAAAAGGAAAGATAAATATGTTTTACAGCTTAACGGGAAAAATAGTCTATGCCGATGAGAGCAGCGTTGCTCTTGATTGCGGCGGAGTAGCATTCAGACTTTTCACAACTCTCAATACTCTTAAAAAGTGCGCCGATATCGGTCAGACACAGACACTTTTCACTCATCTTAATGTTCGTGAAGATGCACTCGACCTTTTCGGATTCGCAGATAAAAGCGAGCTTGATTGCTTCAAAATGCTTACGGGTGTTTCGGGCGTAGGCCCTAAAGCGGGACTTGCTATTCTTTCACAGCTTACCCCCGATATGCTTGCCGTAAGTGTTGCAGGCGGAGATGTTAAAGCTATAACTGCTGCGCAGGGCGTAGGTCCGAAACTTGCGCAGAGAGTTGTTCTTGAGCTTAAAGGAAAGCTGGATGTTTTTGCTTCAACATCCGAGGCTATGGGCAATATCGCCGCCGCACAGAAAGCAACAATCAGCTATGCAGGCGAAGATGCCGTCAATGCTCTCGTTATGCTTGGTTACAGCCGTTCCGAAGCAAGCATTGCCGTCGGAAAACTTGACGGAAATCTTTCAACGGAAGATATGATAAAGCAGGCTCTCAAACAGCTTGCAAGAAACTTATAATTCAGGAGGGATAACATGGATTTTGATTTTGAAAACAGAATAGTTGCCCCCGAATTTTCTTCATCCGAAGATAACGACATAGAATTTTCTCTCCGACCCAAAACTCTCGGTGAGTACATCGGTCAGGATAAGGTTAAAGAAAATCTTTCGATATATATTGAAGCCGCCCGTCAGAGAGGCGAGCCGCTTGACCATGTTTTGCTCTACGGCCCTCCGGGTCTCGGTAAAACAACTCTTGCAGGAATTATCGCCAACGAAATGGGAGTTAATTTTCGTGTAACAAGCGGTCCTGCAATTGAAAAACCCGGCGATCTTGCCGCACTTCTCACAAATCTCAATGACGGCGATGTTCTTTTTATTGACGAAATCCACCGTCTTTCAAGAGCTGTTGAAGAAGTTCTTTACCCCGCAATGGAAGATAATGTGCTCGATATCATAATCGGCAAAGGGCCTTCCGCACGCTCGATAAGACTTGACCTTCACCGTTTCACCCTTGTCGGTGCAACAACAAGAGCGGGTCAGCTCAGCGCACCGCTTCGTGACCGTTTCGGCGTCATTCTCCGCCTTGAAATGTATACTCCCGAGCAGCTTTCTGAAATTGTCAACAGAAGTGCAGGTATTCTCAATATGGATATCGACCCCAAGGGTTCAATGGAAATTGCTTCCCGTTCAAGAGGTACACCCCGTATTGCAAACCGACTTCTCAAAAGAGCAAGAGATTTTGCGCAGGTTATGTGCGACGGTTCAATCAGCAAGCAAGCCGCTTCTCTTGCGCTTGACAGAATGGAAATTGATGAATTGGGTCTTGATTCAATCGACAGACTCATTCTCACAACGATGATAAAAAATTATAACGGCGGCCCCGTAGGTCTTGAAACCATTGCTGCGGCAATAGGTGAAGAAGCCGTTACGATAGAAGATGTTTATGAGCCCTATCTTATGCAGATAGGATTTCTCAGCCGAACTCCGAGAGGAAGAACGGTAACTCCGGCAGGCTATGCACATTTAGGCATTGCAATGCCCGGTCAGCAGAGAATGGATGTGTAATATATGAGAAAAGCAGATAATTGGATTGATTATG
>JAZRJH010000158.1:0-6825 GCA_045645685.1 Acutalibacteraceae bacterium | reverse complement strand
CGCAGAATATAATGACATCCTATAACAAAATCAACGGTGTATGGGGTCATTATAACTATGAACTTTGCATCCGTATTCTCCGTGAAGAATGGGGATACACAGGCAACATTATGACTGACTGGTGGATGCGTTCATCAAAGTCACCCGAATTCCCCGAAATCAAGGATCAGGCTTACAGAGTCCGTGCAGGCGTAAACGTTCTTATGCCCGGCGGAAACAGAGCAGGCACCCGCAAGCCTGATGGCTCAATCAAGAAGGGGATTGCCGCCGAAAACGGAATTACCGTTGGCGAACTTCAGCAGAATGCAATGCATGTTCTTAACTTTGTTATGAACAGTCAGGCAATGAACAGATAATAATTATAAAGGAGATAAATCATGGCTTACTTACCTATGACAGAGTATGAAGGCGCAAGCGAAGAAGTCAGAAGAGAATATGAAGACCAGATTGCAAAGCATGGCAGAATAACCAACATGAAGCGCACTCTTCTTCACAATGTTCCTGCTTTTAAAGCATATATGGAATGGTACACTCTTTATGACCAGCTTGTACCCGTTATCGGAGAAAGAGCAATTTCAATTTTTTCTCTTGCAATTTCAACCGGCAACGATTGCCTTATTTGCTCAACATTTTTCAGAAAGATTCTTGTTGATTCGGGAGATGACCCCGATAATCCCACACTCACAGAAACAGAGAAACTTCTCACCAAATTCGGCGCAGCTATAACAGCTGACCCTCACCATATTTCCAAGGAGATTTATATAGCTCTTGCTGAGAAATTCTCGGTTGAGGAAATCGTGCTTCTTATTTCATTTGCAGGAATTATGTATGCAACTAATCTTTTCAACACAGTTGCAAGAGTTCCCCTTGATGAAGTTCTTATAAATTATCAGAAAAAAGGAGATAATTAAAATGGGTGATTTTGATAACAAAGTTGCGTTTATAACAGGCGCAGCACACGGACAGGGCAGAGCAGTTGCTCTTTCACTTGCAGCAAAGGGTGCGGATATCGTTGCATTCGACGTTGCAAAGAAGATTGAATATCCTGCATATTCATTCGGCACAAGCGATGAGCTTGTAAGCCTTAAGGCAGAAATCGAAGCTCTCGGCAGAAACTGTGTTGTTGCAGCAGGCGATGTAAGAGACGATGCTTCCATAATTGCAGCCGTTGACGAAGCAATCAAGGCCTTCGGTAAGATTGATATTCTTTTCAATAACGCAGGCATCTGTGCATACGCTCCCATTACCGAAATGACAGATGACGAATGGAATGCAATGATTGATATCAATCTCAAAGGACCTTTCAATGTAACACGCAGAGTTGCTCCCCATATGATCAAAGCAAAGAGCGGTGTTATCATCAATAACTCCTCCGTTATGGGCATGAGAGGCGGGAACAGACTTTCACATTACACTGCTTCAAAATGGGGTCTTACAGGTCTTACAAAGGCATGGGCAATCGAGCTTGCACCTCATAACATCAGAGTTGTAAGTATTCATCCCACAGGCGTTAACACACCGATGAATGACGGTCTTGCAGAGCTTGAAGGTGCAACACCTCTTGAAATTGCAGAGCGCTCTGCAGGCAACCTTCTTCCCGTTCCCTGGATTGAACCCGAAGATGTTGCAAATCTTGTTGACTATCTTGCAAGCGACAAGGCACGCTATGCTACAGGTTCGCAGTTCGTTCTTGACGCAGGACTTCTCTCCGTATAAAAATATAAAACCCCTCGGTGATGATTCACTGAGGGGTTTTTTTATATAAACTTTTCTAAAACTTCCATTATATCCTTTGTCGGCTCGGGGATATCTTTGAACGGAAATTCAATTCCCAGATTATCGTATTTTATCTGACAAAGTTTTCTGAACGGCAGAAGCTCAATTTTGTTAACGCACTTATGCTTGTCTGCAATTTCTTTGAGCTTTTTAACATTATCCTCGTTATCATTGAGTGTCGGAATAATAACCTGACGGAGCGTAACGGGGATTTTTTCTTTGTTCAGATAAGCGAGAAAATCCATTGCTTTTTCCATTTCACAGCCGACGTGTTTTTTATATGATTCGCCGTCGGTGTATTTTATGTCAAGCAAAACACGGTCTGTGTGTTTAAGAAGATTTTTGACCTCATCATTCATAATGCACCCTGATGTGTCAAGGCAGGTGTTGATGCCTTCTTTGTGAGAAAGCTCAAACACTTCTCTCACAAAATCTGCCTGCATAAGCGGTTCTCCGCCTGAAACGGTTATTCCGCCTTTTTCGCCGAAATATGATTTGTATCTTGAAGCCTTCTTGATGATTTCTTCTGCAGTTTCTTCTTTTCCGCCTGCAAAATCCCATGTGTCTGGATTATGACAGCAACCACACCTGAGTGGACATCCCTGCATAAAAACCGCAAAACGCAGCCCCGGACCGTCCGAGGCTGCAAGGCTTTGTATTGAATGTATTCTTCCCGTCATATTGCTTCGTGGAATGTTCTGCTGATAACTTCTCTCTGCTGTTCGCGTGAAAGCTTGTTGAAGTTAACTGCATAACCTGAAACACGGATTGTGAGATTGGGATAATCTTCGGGATTTTCGTATGCTTTCATAAGTGTTTCGCGGTTGAGAACATTGATGTTGATATGATGAGCCATCTTTGAGAAATAGCCGTCAAGAATTGAAACGAGGTTGTCAACTCTTTCTTCATCATTTCTTCCGAGAGCTTCGGGAGTGATTGAGAATGTGTTTGAAACACCGTCGCGGCAGTCGTCATAGCTGATTTTTGCAACGGAGTTGAGTGAAGCAAGCGCACCGTTTTCTTCTCTGTTGTGCATGGGGTTTGCGCCGGGTGCGAAGGGTGCGGAAGCCTTTCTGCCGTCAGGAGTTGCACCTGTGTTCTTTCCGTACATAACATTCGATGTGATTGTGAGAACAGAAAGAGTGTGGATTGCATGACGGTAGGTGGGAGTTTTGCGAAGCTCTGTGATTACACGGTGAGCCATGTCTTTTGCAATAAGGTCAACACGGTCATCGTCGTTGCCGTATTTCGGGAAATCACCCTCTGTTTTGAATTCGGAAATAAAACCTTTTGAATCTTTTACGGGAATAACATTTGCAAATTTGATTGCGCTGAGTGAGTCAGCTACAACTGAAAGACCTGCAATTCCGAATGCCATGAAACGCTCAACCTGAGTATCGTGAAGAGCCATCTGAGTCTTTTCATAAGCGTATTTATCGTGCATATAGTGGATGATGTTCATGGTGTTGACATAGAGGTTGCTCAGCCACTTGATATAAATATCAAATCTTTCCATAACCTCATCATAATCGAGCTTGTCGCCGCTTAAAACGGGCATTTGAGGTCCGATATGAATGCCGCTTGTTGTGTCATAACCTCCGTTGATTGCAATAAGAAGAAGCTTAGCGAGGTTACATCTTGCACCGAAGAACTGCATTTGCTTGCCGACCTTCATTGCGGAAACGCAGCAGGCAATTGCATAGTCGTCTCCGTAAATGGGACGCATAAGGTCATCGTTTTCATACTGAATTGAGTCAGTATCCTTTGAAACCTTTGCGCAGAATTTCTTGAATCCGTCGGGGAGAGATGTTGACCAGAGAACGGTAAGGTTGGGTTCGGGTGATGAACCGAGTGTATAAAGTGTATTGAGCATACGGAAGCTGTTCTTTGTGACAAGAGTTCTGCCGTCTTCACCCATACCGCCGACTGCTTCTGTTATCCACATCGGGTCGCCGCCGAAAAGTTCATTGTATTCGGGTGTACGAAGATGGCGTGCAATGCGGAGTTTTATGACAAAATCGTCCATAAGTTCCTGTGCGCCTTCTTCGGTAAGAACACCGTTTTCAATATCTCTTTCAATATAAATATCAAAGAATGAACTTACTCTGCCGAGTGACATAGCTGCGCCGTTCTGTTCTTTGATAGCGCCGAGATATGCGAAATATGTCCACTGAATCGCTTCTCTTGCATTTGAAGCAGGCTGACTGATATCAAAGCCGTACATTGCTGCCATTTCCTTGAGATAGCCAAGCAAGGTGATCTGCTGGAAAAGTTCTTCGTCAAGACGAATCTGCTCTGTGTTGAATGCAGAATTTGTAAGTTCGTTCTTGTCTTTTTTCTTTTCGGCAATGAGTCTGTCAATGCCGTAGAGAGCAACTCTGCGGTAGTCACCGATGATTCTGCCTCTGCCGTAAGCGTCGGGAAGACCTGTTATAACATGGCATTTGCGTGCCTGACGCATTTCGTCTGTATATGCGCGGAAAACGCCGTCGTTATGGGTGGTTCTGAATCTGAATTCTTCTTCAACCTTGCGGCTGAGTTTATAACCGTAAGCTTCGCAAGCCTGACGAACCATTCTCATACCGCCGAAAGGGTTAACGCCTCTTTTGAGAGGACGGTTTGTTTGCATACCGACGATGATTTCGTTATCTTTATCAATATATCCGGGTGAATAGCTTGTGAGAGAAGAAACGGTTGCGGTGTCGATATCAAGAACTCCGCCGAACTGACGCTCAAGGGCAAAGAGTGCCTCGATTTTCTTCATAAGGGTCTTTGTTCTTTCGGTTGCACCTGAAAGAAATTCATCTGTTCCTTCGTATGCTTTGTAGTTCTGCTGAATGAAATCTCGAACGTTGATTTCATCCTTCCATACACCGGCTTTGAAGCCTGTCCAATTCTTGTGTTCCATATCTGAAAACCTCCTTTAAAGGGATAAAAAACAAAAAAGGGCAAATTCAGTTTAACAAAACTGAATCGCCCAGACGGTCGGCACGGTATACTTTAAATAATAAAGTATATGTTTACATTCCCTTGCGGTTATCCGCTGATCCGTCAGTCATGTAAACTTTGTAACTTTATTATACAAAAAGGCAGGGGATATGTCAATTAAAAAAATCACCAAATATTGTGTGTTTTATTGAAAATATATAGTCAATGTTGTGTTTTGTGTAAAAAAGAGAGATGACTTGCGCCATCTCTCCGTAATTATTTAATCCAATTTGCAATTGCAGCTTCAACAAGTGAAACGGTTTTTTCAACAACAACATCGTCGCCGTCTGCAAGGTTGAGAAGAGGCTCTCTTACTCCGCCAAGGTCAAGACCTGAAAGTTTTTTGAGAGCTGCTTTTGCAACTGCATACATATTGCCGTTTGCAGAGCACATTGTGTAGATAACTTCATCAATGTCATTCTGAAGTTTGCCTGCATTTTCAAAATCGCCTGCTTCAAGAAGAGCATTGAGCTTTACGAAAAGCCCGGGCATAACACCGTATGTGCCGCCGATACCTGCATCTGCACCGATAAGTCTGCCGCCCACAAACTGTTCGTCGGGACCGTTGAAAACAACAACTTCTTTATTGTTGATTGCAGCCTGTCTTTTGAACATCTGAATATCCTGAATGGGCATTGATGAGTTCTTAACGCCGATAACTCTGGGATTTTTGAGCATTTCATCAAAAAGACCGAGAGTGAGTGTAACCCCTGCAAGCTGAGGAATGTTATAAATGACAAAATCTGTGTTCGGAGCAGCTGCAGAAATATCATTCCAATATTTTGCGATTGCTCTTTCGGGAAGCTTGAAGTATATGGGAGGGATTGCGGCAATGGCATCAACTCCGAGAGATTCCGCATGGCGAGCAAGCTCCTGACTGTCTCTTGTGTTATTGCAGGCAACATGAGCAATGATTGCGATTCTGCCCTTTGCAACTTCCATAACAGCTTCAAGAGTCTGCTTTCTTTCTTCAACGCTCAGGTAGATGCATTCGCCTGATGAACCGCCGACATAAAGACCTGCAACGCCTTTGCCGATAAGATATTCAACAAAATCCTTTGTTGCCTGCGTTGAAACATTTCCTTCGCTGTCATAGCAAGCATAAAAAGCGGGAAAAATACCTTTGTACTTATTAAGATTCATAATTTAAACCTCCGTTTATTACTGCATTTTTTCCTGTTTAACTTTGTGGTCAACGATGTGGCGCTTTGCGAGTTCTGCTGTAACTTCTTCAAGGCTGATACCCATTTCAATCATAAGAACTGTAACATGATAGAGAAGGTCTGCAATTTCATAGACGGTTTCCGCCTTGTCGCCGCCCTTTGCACCGATGATAACTTCTGTGCACTCTTCACCGACTTTTTTGAGAATTTTGTCAATTCCCTTTTCAAAAAGATAGGTTGTGTATGAACCTTCTTTTTTGTTAATTTTTCTGCCGAGAAGCATCTCGTAAAGTCCTTCGTATGAGAACTCTTCTGTTTTGGGTGCAACAACATCTCTGTAGAAACAACTTTCGCTTCCTGTGTGGCAAGCGGGGCCGTTCTTTATAACATCGATAAGAAGAGTGTCCTTATCGCAGTCTGTGCGGATTGAAACAACCTGCTGCGTGTTGCCCGATGTTGCGCCTTTTCTCCAGAGTTCCTGACGGCTTCTGCTCCAGAAGCAGGTTTTGCCTTCTTTGATTGTGATTTCAAGGCTTTCTGCATTCATGTATGCAAGCATAAGAACCTTTTTGCTGTAGTGATCCTGAACAATTGCAGGAATAAGTCCGTCTTTGTTATATTTAAGTTCAATCATTTTTTATATCCTCATCTCTATGTTGTTTTCGTTAAGATAACGCTTCAAATCCATAATATTGACTTCCTTGAAGTGGAAAATCGAAGCCGCAAGACCTGCATCTGCAACCCCTGCACGGAAAAGTTCAAGGAAATCTTCTTTTTTACCGGCACCGCCACTTGCGATAACGGGAATTGAAACAAGGTCGCTGATTTTCTGAAGCATCTCGAGGTCGAAGCCTTGCTTAACGCCGTCGGTGTCAATACTGTTAACAACCAATTCACC
>JAZRJH010000157.1:0-10550 GCA_045645685.1 Acutalibacteraceae bacterium | reverse complement strand
TCATAGCAGATTCTCCTGTATATTAAAAATAAATTGTTTCAAGTTTAAGGTTTCCGTTTTCGGAAACTGCATATGCTGTTATATTGCGGTCTTTGCCTTTTGCATCTTTGACGGTGATATCGATTTTGTATCTGCCGTCGGCTTCGATTGTTGCCGAAACGATGGGTGATGACCAATCGGTTGAATAATCGCTTGTTTTATATTTTAAGTTGAAATAAAGTTTGCCGTCGATATCCTTATATTTGTCTGCAATAATTTCATCAACGGAATTTTCAACATAAATTGAAGCAAGTTTTGTTTTTAAATCGGCAAGAGTTTTAATTTCTTCCGAATTAACAAGTGCAAAAACTTCGCTTCCGTTTTTAACTGTTTTGGTTTTATCAACGGGAAGATGACCTTTGATGAGAATGGTTTCAACTATATCGGCGTTTGATTTAACAAGGATATTTATAAGAGTCATTTCGCCTGCGCCTACATAGGTTGCAAAATTTTCTTCGTTGAGTTCAACGGGTTTTTCTTCATTGCCTGAGCAGGCGGTGAAAATAAAGAGCAGACAAAAAGCGAGTGCAATAATCTTTTTCATAATTTTCTCCCAAAGTTTTTATAATCTATTTAATTATATATAAAAAACATATATTAGTCAATCATTTATGCAAGAAAAACACCCGAATCAACAAAGATTCGGGTGAAGAAATTATTTGATTGCAATAACGGTTACCGCCGAAATCAATGCCTGAATCATGCAGAAGCGGAAGATAACCTGAGTGTTTGACCATCCCTTGTTCTTTCTGAAATGGTCATGAAGGGGTGTGCGGATATTCTTGAATGCATTCTTCATCTTAAGGAAACGGATAAGAGAAACCTTCACAATGCCGAGAAGACCGTCAAGGCAGAGCATGAAGCAAAGGGGAACAACAAGAAGAATGTTGCCTGTTTTGAAAATGCAGATGCAAAGGAAAAGACCGAGTGCTCTTGAACCTGCATCGCCCATCATCATTGTGCTGGGTTCGGCATTTCTCCAGAGATAGGGGAGAAGAGTGAAAATCATGATAACGATAAGATACATCATTGAATTTTCTTCAGAGCCGAGAACTTTCATTGCTCCGAGAATTGAGATGAGCGAAACGATGGTAAGACTTCCGCAGAATCCGTCAATACCGTCGGAGCAGTTTGTTGCATTGATAAGCATCCACACAAGTACTGCGGCGATAACGCCGAAGACAACGGGAGGTATGTCAAGGCTCATTCCGAAGAAGTTTACAGAGAGCATATCGGGATTGAAATAAACGAAGTTTGCTGCAGTGAGAGCGGAAATAACAAGGTCGATTGCGCCCTTTTTGTATTCGCCCCAGGGAGTTTCGGCTTTGTCATCAAGATAACCCGAAAGCATTCCGAGAAAAATAAGAATGAGATAGAAATAATATTCAAGATTGGAAATGAAAGTATCTTTGCCGATAGGAAGAAAAAGAGTGAGCAAAGAAACAATTACAAATGCACAAACAAAAACAATACCTGCGCCCCTTACTTTGCCTGCGGAAAGTTTGCCGTTGAAAGCAAATTCTCTGCCCTGGTCACGGGGGAGCTTATCCTTGAAAAGCGCAAGGAGAATTGAACAGATAACAACGGGGAGAATAACAACACCCAATGCGAGGACTTTATCGTGTAAGTATGACATAATATACCTCCGAAAATTTTTACTCATAAAATAATATCACAATGTTTGTTTTTTTTCAATATAATTAATTGACTAATCTGATATTTATGTTTATAATTCTATCGGTGATAATATGAAAATTATGGCGATAGGTGAAATAATCTTCGATATTTTTAATGGTGAAGCTGAAATCGGCGGTGCACCGCTGAATTTCTGCGCGCATTGTTCACTCATTGGTGAAGAAAGCGCTCTTGTTTCCGCAACGGGCAAGGATGATCTTGCAGAAACTGCAATCAGTCATCTGAAGAATTTCGGAGTTGAAACAAAGTTTGTTACCGAAAATGATTATCCTACGGGCAAGTGCATCGTAACAGTCAACAACGGTATCCCGTCATATAATGTATTAAGACCCGTTGCATATGATAAAATCGTAATTACCGATGATATGATTGAAAAAATCAAGGATTACAATGCCGATGTTTTTGCATTCGGAACTCTCATTCAGCGTGATGAAGTTTCAAGAAATTCAGTTAAAAAAATACTGTCGGAATGCAGATTTTCTCATGTTTTCTGCGATGTGAATCTCCGTCCCGACTGCTTCGATGAAGAGTCATGTTTGCTTTGCCTTGAAAATGCAGATATAATCAAAATCAGCGAAGAAGAAGAGCCGATTCTTTCAGGTTTCGGGTTATATGATATCGGTGAAACAGAAAGAGAAACGGTTAAAAATATCTGCGGGAAATTCAAAAATATAAAGATTGTTCTGTTCACCAAAGGTGAAAACGGATCTCTTATATATAATGCAGACAGCGATGAGTTTTTTGAGATTCCTTGTGTTCAGGCAAAGGTTGTTTCAACCGTCGGCGCAGGCGACAGTTATTCAGCTGCATTTCTTTGCGAATATTTCAGAAGCGGAGATATTCAGAAATCGGGAATGGCGGGTGCAAATTTAAGCTCATTTGTTGTTTCTCACAGAGAAGCAGTTCCGAAGAAATAAACATAAAAATAACAGCGTACTTTTCGGTACGCTGTTTTCTTTTTATTTAACGATAATATCAAGCACGGGTTCGCCTGCTTTTTTCATGTATTCAAGAAGAATTGCACGAAGCTCGGCTTTGGTCTGCGAATATGCAGGATTATCGATGAGATTTGTTCTCTCGTATGGGTCGTTTTTCAGGTCATAAAGGAAATCTTCCGTGTAGCAATCGGCAAATGCCTTGTCTTCATTTTTTGCTGAAACGCTGTATTTCCATCTGTCCGTGCGCACGGCTCTGCCGATCTGACTTTCGGAAATCTGCATGAATACGCTTTCGTGACCCTTTTTATCCGTGAGACTCTTGCCCATGAAATGCTCGGGAATTTCCACTCCTGCGATATCGAGAATTGTTGCAGGCAGGTCAATGAGCGAAACAAGGTCATCAATCTTTCCGCCGCCCGTGAATGCACCGCCCGTGATGACAAGCGGAACTTTTATGCTGTTTTCATGGCAGGAACGCTTATATTCAAAATTCCTTGTTCTGAAATGACAACCGTGGTCGGATGTGTAAATGATAACCGTGTTATCATAAATTCCTCTGTCTTTGAGCACCTGAATCAGTTTGCCGAAATTTTCGTCAACTCTGTTGCAGCAGGCGAGATATGACGGCATCTGCACTCTCCAGTCGCCGAGAGTATCCTTGAGGTCACCGGGTATCTCATAATCCTTGAACTTGTTTTTCAGTCCTTTAGGTGACTCAAATCTCAGATGGTCATTCTGATGATGGGGTTCAAGCTGTGAAACAAACATGAAGAAAGGCTTTTCATGGTCTTTCTTCACATATTCAATTGCAAAATCGTTGATTTTATCGGCTCTGTATCCTTTGAATTCAATCTTGTTGTTGTCTTCGTCAAAAATATAGCCGTCATATCCGTGTGATGTGAATTCGAGAATATCAGCGGCTCTCCAATAGTCGTAGCCGCCTCTGCGCTCTTTGGGGGTCGGCTTTGTTGCAAGGCGGTGTTCCTTATCGGATGCCAGATGCCATTTGCCGATATATGCTGTGTCATAACCCGCTTCTGCAAGATAGTGTGCAATCCCTTTTGTGTCGGTGGGCAGAGCGATGTCATTTCTGTAGCAACCGTTCTGTGATGCATAAACGCCGCTCTGAAGACAAGCGCGCATGGGTCCGCAGACGGGCTGACATGAAAAGGCATTTTCAAAAAGAGTTCCTTCTTCTGCAACTGCATCCAGATTCGGGGTTACGGGAAGTTTCTGACCGTAGCATCCTGCTGAATCGGCTCTCTGCTGGTCGGAAAAATAAAATATAATGTTTGGCTTTTTCATAAAAACATCTCCTATCTTATCGATTGAAGTTTTTCGATTGAATGAAGTATAAAATCCATCTGCGGGCAGTAACCCGAAAGCTCGTTATAAAGATTTCTGTATCTTTTGCAACCGCCGCCGCAGACTGTTCTGACCTTGCATGATGCACAGAGTCTGTTTTTCTCTTCGTCGTGTTCAAAGAAATTTTTAAGACCTTCGCTGCAGAGAATATCGTTGATATCTGCCGTGTTGATGTTTGCACATTCAAACTCGTCAAGGCAATAGAAATCGCAGGGATAGCAAGTGCCGTCAGCTTCAACAACAAGTTGTGCATTGCATCTGCCGCTTGCGCCGCATTGCTCGGCAACACCTTTGGTGAGAAGCGAAAGCAGATTGTCAAAATCTCTGACATAAAAATGATTGCCTTTTGAGACTTCCGAAAACCAAAGATTGAAAAGTCTTTTTTTGAATCTTGCGAGCTGTTTTGCACCGAGACTGTAATCGGATTTTTTGCCGTCAAGCGAATCAAGGCAATAAATCGGCTGAACATCACGGAAATCGTTTTCGATATAAAAATCAAAAAGCCTTGAAGCGTCTGTTTTTGAAGTAATAACAGAAAGAATATTGAAATCAATGCCGTGACTTTTCAGCATCTCAATTCCGCTCATTGCTTTGTCAAAGGATTCGCATCTGTATTTATCGTGCAAAGGTTTTTCTCCGTCAAGAGAAACGCCGATAAGAAAGTTGTTTTCTTTGAAAAATCTGCAGAAATCTTCGGTGATAAGAGTGCCGTTTGTCTGCAGAGAATAGTTGATTGAGCTGCCTTCTGTTTTGAGTCTTTCGGCGGTCTCAACGAAATTTCTGAAGAAATCAAGACCTGCAATCAAAGGCTCACCGCCCTGAAACATAAATGTGAGCACAGAGTTTTCACCGCAGAAATCAAACATCTTTCCGATGAGATTTTCTGCTGTGTCAGCAGTCATGATTCTGTTGGGATTTTTTTCTCTTTTATCCGCTTCGTCGCAATAGAAACAGTAACTGCATTTCAGATTGCAGAGCGATGAAGCAGGTTTTACCAAAGCGGTCATATTGCGCATAAAATAACCTCTTTTGTCAATAGTAATTCGGGTGATGTAAATTGAAATTCAGGGAATACTTAATCTGCTTCGGAATCGGAGCATTCGCTTACGGTCTTATTGAAGTTGCCGTAAGGGGTTACACACATTGGACAATGGCACTCACAGGCGGAATCGTGCTTGTGATTCTCAATGCCGTCAATAAAAACAAAAAACTCGGAATTCTTGCAAAATGTCTTATCGGGGCGGCAGTGATAACAAGCCTTGAATTCACCGTGGGAATGATTGTGAATGTCGGTCTGGGGTGGAATGTGTGGGATTATTCGGAAAAACCGTTTAATCTTTTCGGACAGATTTGTCCGTTTTTTTCAATCGGATGGTTTTTTCTCAGTCTTCCTGCATATTATATCTGTTCTCGGATTGAAAAAAGAGTCAGTTTGAGCTGATATAATTCTTGATGCCCTCAACCGTTGCGGCGGCAAGAATATCTCTGTTGCCTGCATCCTGAAGAACCTGACATTCGTTGATATTTGAAACAAATCCGTATTCAATAAGGATTGCAGGGCATTCTTCAACTCTTGTAACTCGGAATGCATAGAAGTCTGCGCCGCGGCTGACCTTGTTCAATGTGCTTTCAGATTTATCAGCATAAATCTTTGTTTTGTAGGCATTCACGATGCTTTCGTGAACGGCTTTTGCAAGGGGCTGTGAATATGCACGGTAATAGAATGCGGATGTGCCCATTGCGGATGCGGTATTGCTTGAGTCACAGTGAACGGCGATGAACATATCGGGCTCAGCATTTCTGACAGCGTCATTTCTGTCGGTATAGCATACCCATTCATCCGTTGTTCTTGTCATTATAACCTTTGCGCCTTCAGCTTCGAGAAGGTCTTTTAGCTTTGTGGCAATTGAAAGGTTGATATTCTTTTCAACGCCGAAACTTGAAGATGAAACGGCACAGAGAGCGCCTGCGTCAAGACCGCCGTGACCGGGATCGAGCATGATTGTGTAGCCTTTGAGCGTTGATGAAGGCTTGTGTTTGATTTTTATGATAAGATAACCGTCACGGTCATATTCATAGTGGAAGCCGTAGAATCTGCCTTTGTCTGCAAGTTCAAGGGTGAGAGTTACGGTTGATTTTGATGAGTCTGATGACCATTTACCGCCCGTGCAGATACCGTTTGAAACGCTGATGTTGCCTTCGGCATTGAGTGTGTCGCTGAAGGTGAATTCAATGCCCGTGCAGTTGAGAGAAGAAACTCTGACGGGTCTGCTGTTATAGTCCGAATAGCTCTGACCGAGAAGTTTTGCATTGAAAACAACGGGTCTGTTCATGTCGAGCTTTATATATGTTTCGCCGTTTGATGTGCCGCTTGAAACAACCTTGATGCTGTTTTTGGGCATTACATAACCGCTCTTGATACTGACATGGGTTATCGAGCCTTCTTTGCCCGATGCAAGGCGCTCATCTCTCTGATTTGCAACCTTGATTCCCGATGCGAGAATATAGTATTTATCGCCGTCAAAGGTTGATGATGTTTTTACATAGTCAACCGTGCCTTTAAGAAGGGGAGAACAGTCGGGAACGGAGAATGTACTGGTTGTGTTGCCGGGATAAGATTCAACATAATCATCGATGATTTCACAGATTGTTGTTTCGCCCAGACCGTAATTTTCTGTATAGAAATATTTCTGGAGCCTGTCCTTATCGGAGAGAGTCGGGGTCTGAACGGTGGTGGCATCTGATATTTCTTCGGTTACCGTTGTGTTTTCGCTTGATGCCGTGCCTGATTCAACCATTGTTCCGTTGACGGAAGATGAAGCCGTTTCCGTTGGTTTTTCGGTTGTGGTGATAACAGTTGTTGTGGTGGTCGGTTTTTCTGTTGTGGTCGGCGGGGGAAGAACAATTTCATTTGCACTGACGGAAATGTTTGCGCCGTTCATTGTTTCCGTCAGACCGCTGTATTTTGCAGTAATCTTGTATTTACCAAGCTTCTGAATGCTGTCTTTTCCTGCAGGCGCGGTGAGAGAAGCGGTGAATGTTCCGAATTCGGATTCCTTGTCAACCGAATCTTCTTCGTTGCCGCTGTCGGCAAGTTTCATTGTGTGGGTTTTACCGTTCCATGTAACGGTGAGATTTGCCTTTTTGTGTGCAACGGCAGAAACTTCAATCATCATGTCGCCCGGAACAGAGATATCTTCAGACGGCGAAACAGATTTGAGAAGTTTGATTTTATAAGTTACTTCGTAGGTATAAGTTTTTCCTTTATGTTCGAATTTAACGGTGTTTTTACCCGGAGTCAGACTGCAGTCAACGGAGAAATCGCCCGTTTTTGCAACAGTCATTTTCTGTCCGTTACAAAGAAGGTCATAAGCAGGGCTGCTTGTGCCTCGGAATGTGACGGATGATTGTTCAACCGTGAAACTTGTTTTTGAATGGTTTGTGATTTTGAATTCTTTGTCAAGAAGATAAGTATCTCGCTTCTGAATATAATTGAGAACGATTTCCGAACTTGTGCCCGTTGCCTTTGAAATTTCGGAATACGGCGAAAAAGCAAGCGCCTTGCAGAGTGACATATCAGCGGATTTTGAGATTGAATCAATCGTTGCGGAAGCCTTTTCGGTTGAATATCCGCTGATTCCTTTCAGGTCATGGCAAAGCCAGAGAGGTGCGGTTTTTTCGTTCCAAAGATTCTGTGCGCTTTCAAATGCTTTTTCCTGACCGCTTTTTTGTGAAAGAAAAACGAAGTCGGCATAGTGCAGAGAAGTAAGCATAGTAAGGGATGCGGCTGTTTTTGAAACATAAACGGGTTCGATTCCGATGCTCATATTTGAATCAATGCTCTTTATTTTTTTGCATAAATCGGAAATTTCGGAGAAATATGTGCCGAGAGTTTCGTCTTTTCCGCTTAAAATAATGAAATCGGCATTTGTGTTTTCAACAAAAGGAATTGCATAGTCCGATTTTTCGGAAATATCGGCTCGGATGCCCGAATAAATGCCTGCTGATTTTGCAGATTCAATCAACGAAGCAACATTAACCGCATTTTCTTCCGTAAGGTCAAATATAACCGTGTTGAATCCGAGCTTTGTGAAGTTTATAATGTCGGATGCTGAATTTTCCGCAATGTCAGAATAAACCGTTGCAACAATTGATGCAGGTGTCTGCGTTTTTGGTCTGCCCTGCACGGGAGCTTCGGTTGTTGTTTCGGTAACGGGCAAGGTTGTGGCCTGCGTTACAGCTTCTTTTTTGAATGCACCGAATTTTCCCGTTGCAAACATTGCTGCTATAATTCCGACAATCACAACGAATATTCCGATTATAAATCCTATGAGAACTTTGTTTTTTTTCATTTTAAGTCTCCGTGATGGTTTTGATAAGATTGCTTATTTCTTCACAGCAGTTTTCGTCGGTGAGATTGCTGTAAGAAAAAATAACGAATCCGCCGTAGTTTTTGTTTTCTCTTATTTTGCTGACCTGCAATGCAAGGTTGTTATCTCTGCTTTGCCAATCAATCATTTCGCTTTCGTCAGAATAGCTGTATGTATCGTCGCATTTGTATGCCGCAATTCCGCAAGCGAGAGTTACGGATGGATTTCTTTCAAGATTTCCCCATTTTTCAAGAGTTTTTCTGAACGGAAGAGTATCATGATTGAATCCGAAATAAATCTGCGGAATAATCATGTCGGCATATCCCTCTGCGGATAACCAGAGTTCGCAATCGGCAAAAAGCTCGTTTTTGTTGCTATCAATTTTTGCGGCAGGGCTTATGCTGACGGCGAGATTTTTATCAACCGATTTAACGGCGGAATAAAGTGCCGAAACAAATGAGTTGACCTTTGTTATTCTCCATTCCGAAAGCGGAAGTTTTCCGCCTTGAGAAAGATATTCTTCATATTGAATCTTATCAACCGTTTCATCGTCCGACGGATAAAAATAATCGTCGATATGAATTCCGTCGATATCATATTTGCCGATTATTTCCCTGATTCCGTCAAGAACAAGTTTGTGATTTGATTCGCAGGCAGGGTTATAATAAATTCCGTTGGAGAGAATACATATTTCTCCGTTTTCTGACTCAAGAAGTTTCTTTGCAGGGTTATTGTTGCTGATTGCCGAAATATCCGTTTGGGTTGAAATTCTGAACGGATTTATCCAGCCGTGAACGGAAATATCATATTCATCCGCACATTCAAGCATGATTCTGAACGGGTCAAAGGGGAGCGATGCTCCCTGACTGCCTGCAATGAATGATGAATACGGGAAGATTTCCGATTCATAAAAAGCATCCGAAAATGCTCTCATATGAACAAATGCCGTGTTAAGACCGCAATCCGAAATTGTTCTGAACATCGAATTTATCTCGCTTCGGTATTCATCTTCGGTTTTGCCCTGCGCTGATATGTGATCATAGCAGGAAATCCAGACACCTCTCATTTCTTCGTGAGATGTCATTTCCTGCGGAGTGTAATCATTTTTCAGTTGACATGATGACAATAAAAGACATATAATCATCATAAAAGGGAAAATCTTTTTCATGCTTGTTTCCTTTCGGGATTTGTCAACTATAATCTATTAAAAAGGACTGTATATAATGCCGTTATTTTCAAAATTATTGCTGATATATTTTGCCGTTATTTCTTTGGTTGCGGTTATCATGACGCTTGCAGATAAATCCAGAGCCAAAAGGGATGCATGGAGAATTCCCGAAGCAACTCTTATGACGGTCGGTCTTTTCGGCGGTGCGCTTGCGATGTATGTTGCGATGAAAACAATCAGACATAAAACAAAACACAGGAAGTTCATGATTGGTCTTCCGCTTGAAATTGCACTTCATGTTGCAATAATCGTTGTTTTGTTTCTTGCAGAATTCAATATAATCTGATAAAAGGCGGGATACGGAAATATCCCGCCTTATTTTTAAAGTGTGCTTAAATCGTAAGGTGTTTTCTGATATACGAAATAGTTGAGCCAGTTGGTGAAAAGAAGATTTGCCGTTCCCTTCCAACCCATTTTGGGCATCATTGACGGGTCATCGGCAGGAAAATAGTTGAAAGGAACTTTTATATCAAGACCTTTGTTGATATCTCTGAAATATTCTCTTGCAAGGGTTTCTCTGTCATATTCGGAATGACCCGTTGCAAAAAACTGTCTGCAATCCATATCTGCAACAAGATGCACGCCTGCATAATCGGAATAAGAAAGAATCTGCAATTCCTTGACAAGTGCGATGTCGCTTCTTCTGTTTTCGGTATGTCTTGAATGAGGTACATAGAAAACATCGTCAATGCCTCTCATGAGCGGGTGATATGTATCAAGACATTTGTGGGGGAAAACTCCGAAGAGCTTTTCTTCAAGCGGATATTTCGGCACTCCGTAGTGATAATAAAGAGCAGCCTGAGCACCCCAGCAGATGTGGAATGTTGAATAAACATTCTTTTTGCTCCATTCAAAGATTTCGCAAAGCTCATCCCAATAATCAACCTGCTCAAAATCAAGAAGCTCAACGGGTGC